>DATLQY010000061.1:0-2588 GCA_035534975.1 Pirellulales bacterium | reverse complement strand
GCGACCAAACAGTCGTCGGTCCCCAAAGCCTAACGCCTAATGCCCAACGCCTCGTTCTAACCAATGACCAGAAACAAATGACGAATGACAACGGACAAATGACCAACGTCCTCATCATCTTTTCCCACGGTCTCGGCGACGCGGTGCAGCTTACGTCGGTGCTCTTGCAGTTGCGTCATGCTCGTCCCGAATGGGTGATCGACGTGGCGGCCGGCATCGGCAAGCACTCGGCCTTCCACGGCCTCTGCCGCCGCGTGTTCATCCTCGACCGCGAGCACGTCGACCGATCGGCCTATGCCCATGCCTTCGAGCTCGCCTGGCACGAGTGCCACAAGTCGTACCCGAATCACCCTTCGACCAAGGGGGAACAATGCCTGCTCGACGTGTTCGGCTTGGCGCCGGTTCCCAGTCTGTGCCGCTATGAAATCCAGGTCAGACCTGCCGTTCGCGCGGCGGCTGAGCGCTACCTCGAATCGCTCTGCCCGATGGGACGAACCGACGACGGCCGCTGGCCGGTGGTTGTGATCCATTACCAGGGAAACAGCTCGGCGGATGAAAAGAACCTGCCGCACGAGCTGATCCAAAGCGTCTGCGAGGTAATTTGCGCCGCCGAGGCGGTGCCTATCATTCTCGACTGGGACCGCCGCACCCCCCTGGCCGACGGCGTGCGCATCCATAACCCCGGCGTCGATCACCCGCTCTGGGGCGCGACGGGCACCGGCGACGCGGAGATGGTTGCCGCTCTGATCGCCGCCTCGACCCTCGTTCTGGCTGTCGATAGTGGGCCTATGCACATCGCCGGGGCCACACGTACGCCGACGATCGCGGTCTGGACGCGGCACCATCCGCTGCATTACTTCGGCCACGCGCCGAACGTTTTCCATCTTGTGCCTGAAGGGCACAGGGCGATGTTGCGCGGCGATCGGGCCGTCGGCGCCGAATACTTCGCCAAACACTACGACCATGCCACTTACAGCGACCTGTCGGCGGTGCTGCCGCGGCTGGTCCGCGAGCGCCTGCCGCGGCCGCCCGAGGGGCTCGCCTTTAACAGGGGATTTTGGATTCGCCGCGACAACGCGCGGCAGGATCTCGTCGTGGTCCAGGACGTGGCGGAACATGACTGCTACCGGATGGCCGAAATGCTCTTGCCCGGCCCCACCCTCGTCGACGTCGGCGCCCACATTGGCACCGCCAGCGCGACATTTCATAAGCGGTATCCCTCGGCCCGGATCATCGCGCTGGAGTGTTGTGCCGAGAACATGCCGGTGCTTCGCAGGAATGTCGGCCGCTTCGCCACGGTGGTCCAGGCCGCGCTCAGTTACGAGCCTGACGTCGCGCTCTTGAACGCCGTCTACCCCGATTGTCACTCGACGGGCGGGTCGGTTGTCATCACCAAGCGCGACCTCGCCGAGCGTCTCGCCGTGGCCTCTGTAGGGAACGCCGTCCCTGGTGTCCAACAGAGCGCGGAGCTCGGAACTCGGAGCGCGGAGCCGCTCGGCAGCGAACCACTCACCAATCACGACTCACCAATCACCACGAACGACCCCGATCCGCAATCCGAAATCCAAAATCCGCAATCGAATTCCCCTCGCCTCGGCGAATACTGGGTCGACACGCGGCCGATGCGCACCGTCACGCTCGAAGGACTAATGGCCGAGCACGGGCTCGACTGGATCGACGTGCTCAAGCTCGACTGCGAAGGCTGCGAGCTGGACCTTCTCGACCGGTGCCAGGTATTGGATCGCGTGGGACTGATCGTCGGCGAGTTTCACGGTCGCGACCGATTTCTCGCCCTGGTCGCCGAGCGGTTGCCCGATTGGAAATTCGAAATTCTTCGCGACGGCGATCCGGGCACGTTCTGGCTCGCCAACCCGGCGCCGCGAAGGAGCCAGGAGTCAGGAGATAGGAGTCAGGAGCAAGGAATCACGGCATCTGCTGCGCAATCTGACGTCGACCATCCCGAAACGGCTTTACTGCGTGTTCATGGGCGGCAGGTCGAGTTCACCGCGCACCACGCGCTGCGTTTCACCACGGATCTCGACGGGTCGCTCATCCCCGCCCTTTATTTCCGTGGCCGCGAGATCACGCAACCTTGGTCGCTTGAGCTCGCCGGTAGCGGAACTCGCACGAATTCCGACGCGAACATGGCGGTCCCTGAGCGCGCCCGCGACGCCGCAGGATGGCCGGCAATGCGGCACAATCCACAACCCGTCCCGGCGCGCCGGGACAATCGGCAATCGTTCTGCCGCCACCTGGGCGCCGAGAGCGGCTTGCGCGAGTGCACGAGCTGCCGCGGCAACGTGCATGTCAAGACGTTCGCCTGCGCCCATCCCGCGCACGGCGAGACGACGCTGGCTGACTGCGGAACCTGCGCGGACTACGAGGCGAGGGAACCAGTTGCAGGTGAAGTGGTGAGGGGGTGAGGAGGTGAGGAGTGAAGAGACGGCGGACAAACCACGAAACACACGAAACACACGAAAACGTCCCAACACTCGGGGGCGCACGCCAAGGCAAAGCGAGAAAAAGTCTTGGCGACATTGCGCCTTTGCGTGCGATTTTCCTACATCCCGGCTTTTGAACCGAACACC
>DATLQY010000060.1:0-3774 GCA_035534975.1 Pirellulales bacterium | reverse complement strand
ATCCCGTATTGTTCATGGACCAAGGAGGAACGGGCGCAGAGTGCTGTAGCAGAATTCGCAAGAATTCAAGCGTAACTCGCGTCCACGGCCAGACTTCTTGCGAAGCCAGCTACGGGACCATGAATAATCCGGGCTAGCATGCGCCTTCCACGCCCCCGCTAAAGCCGGATAAAATCTCGTGCCGAACAGGATTGGACATTGACGCCTTCTGGGCGCGTCCCGTCGCCTTCGGCCAACTGCCCACCAGCCAGATCGCGCCCGGCCAGATTGACATGACCCAGGACATGTACGGCGTCTGGAGCACTTACCAGCGCCCGCCCCCCCTTGACGACGTGCGGCAGGAGGCGGAGGCGATCAGGCCCACGTCCAAACACACGTTCGACTTCTACTACCTGGGTTTCAACGTCTACGGCGCGCCGATCTCCGCCGCTTATCCCGTTGATGCCAGCTTTCAGACGGTCGGCTCGCGCTGGCAGGGCCGCCAAAAGAACCTGCTGTGGGAACTGCAGGGGGCGTATCAATTTGGCCAATACGGCGCGGGCTTGCAGTCCGCCGGCATGACGGTGTCGGGAATCGGCTACGAATTCGCCGAGTCGCCTTGGGAGCCGGAGTTCTGGGTCTATTACGACTGGGCCTCGGGCGACGCCGACCCGGCGAACGGCCGCCACGGCACGTTCAACCAGTTGTTGCCGTGGACGCACCGGTATTTCGGTTTCATGGATCTGGTCGGCCGGCAGAACATCCGCGACCTGAATCTGCAAGCCAGCGCCTCGCGCGGGAAACTCAACCTGCTTCTCTGGTACCATGTCTTTCACCTCGACCAGGCGCGCGATGCGCTGTACAACGCCGCTGGTACGCCGATTCGCATCTCGCCGAACGGCGCGGCGGGCACCTACGTCGGCCAAGAACTGGACCTGCTGCTGCAAATCAAGGTCAACGCGCGGGCGGACGTCGTATTCGGCTATTCTCACTTCTTCGCCGGCAGCTTCGCGAAGGCGACGGACCCCGCCGGCGTCAGCGGCAATGCGGATTTCTATTACTCCCAGTGGACCTGGCGGTTCTGAGCGCCGGCGAACCACACCGCGTCGTGGGGTGGGTTTCCAACCTGCCATACAAGCTTCTCTCTTCTTTGGCTCCTTGGAAACCTACCCCACGTATCCTCGTTCCCACGCTCCGCCGACCCGCTGCGCAGGTGCCCCGAACGGCTCTGCGTCCATACGCTTCGCGCCGCGGGCAGTAGGCTGCACTGTGGCAGGGCAGGACGCGGAGCGTCGAAAACATGCGTTCCCACGCGGAGCGTGGGAACGAGGTAACCACTCACCACTAACCCCTAACCGAGGCCGCCCATGTCATCCCGCCGCGAATTCCTCAAGACTTCATCCCTCATCGCCCTGGCGCCCAGCGTGCCGGCGTTTCTTGCCCGCACGGCACGCGCGGCCGAGGTGGCCGGCGACCGTCGGGTGCTGGTGGTCGTCCAACTCGACGGCGGCAACGACGGCATCAATACCGTCGTGCCGTTCGCCGACGAGGGCTATGCCAAGCACCGCTGGCAGTTGCGGCTGCCGGCCGACGCCCTGCTCAAGCTCGACGACGAGACGGCCCTGCACCCGGCAATGAAGGCCGCGGCCGGGCTTTGGGAGGACCGGCGGCTCGCGATCGTGCGAGGCGTGGGCTACCCCAACCCGAACCGCTCGCACGACGTGAGCATGGCTATCTGGCACACCGCCCGTTTCGACCCCGAGGAACATACCGGCTACGGCTGGTTGGGCCGCGCCCTCGACGGCGCCGCGCCGGTCGCGGGCGCGCCGGCCGCCATGCTCATCGGCAATCAGTCGCCGCCCGCCGCGCTGCGCGGCCGCCGCGCGACAAGCGCCGCGCTGGCGAGCTTGGAGGACTTGAACTTGGCCGATCGCCCGGTGGCGGAGGGCCGGCCGGAGGGCGTGGTGCCTGATAATGCGGCTCCGGTCGATGACGTGGCCGACTTCATCCGCCGCAGCACGCTCGACGCCTACGCGACCGCCGACCGCCTGCGCGAGTTGTCCGGCGGGCGGGGCGCCGCCGGCGGTTACCCGGCCACTGGCCTGGGCCGCAAGCTGGAACTGGTCGCGAGGCTGCTCAAAGCCGGGTTCGAAACGCGAGTTTTCTACGCGGCCCAAGGGGGCTACGACACCCACTCGGTTCAGCTCGCGACGCACGCCGACTTGCTACGCGAGTTTTCCGGCGCGGTGCGGGCGTTCCTCGACGATCTGGCCGCCGCGGAACTGGCCGAGCGCGTGGTGCTATTGGCGTTCAGCGAGTTCGGCCGCCGCGTCGAGGAAAACGCCTCGCTGGGCACCGACCACGGCACGGCCGGCCCCGTGTTCCTGGCTGGTCCGAAGGTCCAAGGAGGTTTCGTCGGCGAGGCCCCCAAACTGCTCGACCTGGAAGACGGGGACCTGCGCTGGTCGCTCGACTTCCGCCGCGTCTACGCCACGGTGCTCGAAAACTGGCTCGGACTCGGCGCCGAGGCGGCGCTGGGCGGACGCTTCGAGAAGCTCCCGTTGTTTCAGGGCTGACGGCGCGGTGGTTTCATCCATAAGGGCGCGGTAGAATTGAATTGAAAGAATTCTCAAGGGGATTTCCGCGAATGACCCTTCAGCTCAACTTGCCACGCGAACTTGAAGATCGACTCTGTTTGGAGGCCAACCGCCTTGGGCAGCCGGCGGAAGTGGTCGCGCTCCAACTGCTCAAACAGCACTTGCCGGCCCCGGCCGATGATCGCCGAACAGCCGCGATTGCCATGCTACAACGTTGGATGGCGGAAGATGCCCAAGCGGGCGATCCCACGGAGGCGGATGAGTTCTTCCGTGGCCTTGATGCGGCCCGTACATCGAATCGGCCGCTCTTCCCCCCGGAACTCAAGGGAGTTTCCTGGTGAAACCGGCCGTGCTCCTCGACTCAGGTCCGCTGGGACTGCTGTGTCACTCTCGCCGTTCGTCGATCACGGTCGCCGGAGAACAGTGGTTGGTGTCACTTCTGGCAGCCGGGCGGCGGGTGCGCCGGTTTAGAACACGCGTCGTTTACTCGCGTGCGCGCGCTTGGCCGCTCCCATGAAGACGCCCTGCCATGGGGCGATCAGTTGCGCCGCGGACTCCCTGGTGTCTGGGACGACCTCGAGCATCCGCGTAATGAGGTTAGTGATGCCGCGAGAACCCGAAAACGGCGCCAGCGGCTCGATTTCAACCTCGTCGGTGAACGCCGCCGCTTTCTTTTCAGGGTTTTGTCCGGTGAATAGGTGAGCCAGTACGAGCCCAAGCTGGAATACGTCACTTTTCGTAGTGATTGGCGCGTCGCCCCTCAGATAGGAAACCAGATCAGGCGTGCGATAGTAGAAGGGCATCCCCGCGCCGATGCTCTCCTTTACGATTTCCCGGTCTTGATCGTCGCTTGTCGCCACGTGCTTCATCAAGCCAAAGTCGCCGAGAACGCAGGATCGACCCTTCACGAAGATGTTCTGCGGCTTGATATCGCGGTGGACCACCGGCGGGTCCAGCGAGGCAAGATAGTCGAGCGCGGAAAGAAGCTGCAAGGCATAGCTGGTTTTTTCGAGAGTCCCGACGCCGTCGCGAATGACATCGAGCAGCGTCCGCGGGAGGTATTCAGCCACCACAAACGGATGGTCATCTCTGAAAACTCCGCTGTCGAAAATCCGCATGATGCATGGGTGCTGACGACCTCTCAAGAAATCGATTTCCTGAAGAAAGGTGTCGCGGCGTTCCGGCTTCGACAAACGAC
>DATLQY010000059.1:0-4062 GCA_035534975.1 Pirellulales bacterium | reverse complement strand
GCGCCCAATCGTCAGGACGCTAAAGCCCCGCAGTCGGGCGGTATCGTAGCGGAATTCGTGAAACATGGGGCAGGTTTCCAACCTGCCATACCACCTCGCCGAGGGCAAGCAATTCTCGACGCCATCAGCCGCGTGAATGAAGCGCACGGCAATCTGAAAGTGGCGGGTTGCGCGTTGAGCGAAGCGGGGACTGGTATACGCGAAGCCGGCGAGCCGGGGGCGCGGCCTGACCCCCTCCTCGCCACGCGGTCGTATGTCGACGGCGTAGTCCATCTGGCGGCGCAGATGGCCGACGCCTTGGCTTACACCCACTCCAGCGGCATCTGCCACGGCGACCTCAAACCGGCGAACGTGCTGGTTTCGCCGGCCGGCCGGCCGATGTTGTTGGATTTCAACCTCGCGAACGAAGCGAATGGGATCGACCTTGAGGTCGGCGGGACACTGGTCTACATGCCGCCGGAGCGACTTCTGGCCGCGGCGACCTCGCGCGAATTGGTCGGCGACCCGCGTTCGGACCTGTTCTCGCTGGGGGCGATCGTGTACCAATTGCTTTGCGGCGAGTTGCCGTTTGGCTGTTTGCCCGACGGTCCGCTGAACAGGGACATGGCAAGGTGGATGTGGGAGCGCCAGCGCACTCGGCCGTTGCCGCTTGGCGATCGCAACGTCGACGTCGACCCGTCGTTGGCCAGGCTCGTCGAGCGGTGCCTGGAATATGACCCGGCCGATCGGCCGCAATCGGCGCGGGAATTGGCGACCGAGTTTCGGCGGCACCTGGCCGCCGGGCGCCGTGCCAAGCGCTGGGTGCGAACCCACCCTTGGTTGGCGACAGCGGCGGCGGTGGTGATGATCGTTGCCTTGGGAGTGGCCACGCACCGGGTGGTCAACGCCCCCACGCCCGCCGAGTACGCATTCGACCAGGGAATCGACGCCTACCGGCACGCGGATTACGCCACCGCCAATCAGCGGCTCACCGAGTCGCTCGACTACGGCGGAAAAAAGTGGCAAACCTGGTACTTGCGCGGCCTCGCGCGCCAGCACTTGGGCGACCATGGCTCGGCACTTGACGACTACAGAGGTGCGGAACAACTGCATCCGACGCGCGCAGTCTACGCGCGCATGGGCGATTGTTTTTGCCGCGCCCCTACGCAGAATTTTCCGAGTGCCATCGCCGCGTTCCGCAGGGCGATTGAACGTGGTGAAGCTCGTCCCGAAGTCTACAACAACCTTGGAGTGTGCTTCCAAATCCAGTCGGATTTCAGCGACGCTCGCAATTGCTTCGACTGCGCGATTGTGCTTGCGCCTCACCTGGCGACACCCTATTATAATCGAGCCTTTGTCGAATGGAAGTTGGCCTTCCGCGACCAACGACCCGCCAGCGCCGACGGACTGCGCGACATCGATCAAGCCGTTGCTCTCGGGCTATCATCGTCCGACGTTTTGCTATACGCCGCCCGCATGCATTCCTACGGGGTGGACGACACGGAAAGGCGCCGGAAGGCACTGGCCTTCTTGGCAAAAGCCATCGAACACGGTGCCAAGATCGAGCTTCTCAACCAAGACCCCACTCTCCGCTCGCTGATGGCCGAGTTTCGCACGCGCCCCGACTATCCAAATCTCGTCGCCACCGGCGCCAAGTGCGCGGCGATCCCCACCAATCGGCTCCTGGACCTGCCCGACGACCTGAATGTGGCCGAATTGGCTGAGCGATAGCCGGCCTTGGCCCGACTTTGGTCGGAATTCATTCCGAGATCCCCGTCCCCGCCCCTTCAGTCCCCCGCATCGTCCCCGGCACTGTAACGCAACAGGCGATGGATAGGGTCGTCATCCCCCTATCTCCTTTCCAATGAGGCTTCCGTCCGTGTTGTTCGTGTCATTCTTCCAGCTTTGATTGGTTGCCGCATAAGGCGGTGTCATTTGGCACCTTGCGGCACCTACTCAATCGACAAAATCGGAAGATCTCCGCGCGCAACGGCGACGAATTGCTTCGCTGCGCGGCCCCCTCGTGGCGGAACAAGACCTAGGTTTCCATTGAACGATTGACGTGAAACCGGAACCGTCACCCCCCAGACGTGCCCCGATCGCGCCGTTTTGGGGCTTTGGGCCCCCAAGGAATAAATATTCCTGCCATTTCATGACCCCAATGTCCGGATTCCGTTCCTAATTTCAATTTGTTTATGGGAGGGACGATCGAAGGCGATCGTGTTCTCCCGCGGATGACTACCGGAAAACCGATTTCCGCTTCGCGTACGCTGAGGCGCGCGGACGTCGGCACCCGGATCCAGCCACGTTTCCCAGTCGACGCTTCGCCCGCACTTGCAGCGCGAACGCGTCCTGTGGGAATCCGCGCCGTCGTCGTCAACCAGATCGAGTTCCCAACTTTGTGTCAACACCTCGAGGAGACCCGCTTATGTTTGCGTTTCTTTTTCCGCCACGCCGCGCCGCCGCTCGCCGCCGCAAGCCCTCGATTGGGCGCCGTTTCGAATCGCTGGACCGCCGGCTCTGTCTGAGCGGGGCGCCGATCATCGAGCAGTTCCAGGCCGTCGTCGGCACAGGTCAAACGGTGAACATTTCGGGTTACGTCTCCGATCAGAACCCCGCCGGAATCCAGGTGGCCCTGACGGGCCCGGTTTCCGCCAACGTCACCACCAACTCCAGCGGCTTTTTTTCCTATTCCGGCGCGGCGAGCAGCCTGGGCGCCGAGAGCGCCGTGGCCACCGACTCGCAGAACCAGTCGTCGAGCAGCGTGCAAACGCAAATCGTCGACAACCCGCCCGTCGTCCAAAACCTCATGGTCACGGAGACCGGCAACGGCAAGTACGTGACGGTTTCGGGACAGGTGCAAAGCACGTCGCCCGGCGGGCTCACCGTCTCGCTCTCGGGCGTGACGACGGCCTCGCCGGTCACCAATTCGACGGGCCAGTTCAGCGTCACGACGCAGGCCAGCGCCCTGGGCGCGATCGACGCCGCGGCCACCGACGTCTGGAGCGTGAACTCGGCCATGGCGCAGGCCCAACTCACCAACACCGCACCCAGCCTCACTGTGACGGCCTGCCAGGGCTCGAACAACACGATCACGATCTCAGGGCACGTGACCGACATGGTTGAGCAGGGCGCCGTCGTGACCATCGGCGGCATCGCGTCGGGCACGGCCGCGACCGACGCCTCGGGCAACTTTTCGTTGTCCGTCCAGTCCACGGCTCAAGGCACGATCACGGCCACGGCCACCGATGTCTGGGGCCTTGTCTCGCAAATGGCCCAAACCAATTACAGCCAGGCGCCAGTGATCACCGATTTCACCGCCTCGGTATCCAGCGGCGGGTTTTGGATTTTCACGGGCACCGTAACGGACACATCGCTGACCGGGATTACCGTGACGCTGAACGGCGTCGTGGTCGGCACCTGCACGGTCAGGGCGGACGGGACGTTCGAGTACGACTCGTCGTTGATGTACGGAGAAGCCGAGGGCGCCGAATACGCGATCGCGACCGACTCGTCGGGCCACACATCGAACACGGCCCAATGCTGGGTGGCTTGAACCAAAAAACGATGGCAGGCGGGGCAGTTGAGGTCGTCCTGCTCCATCCGGTCGCGAAAGCGCCGGATGGGCAGGCGGCCGTCGTAGGGTGGGCACCGCCCACCAAGTGTAGGGTGGGCACCGCCCACAATTCCATCCGGAGCGCCACGAAGGAGAAAACCATGAAAATGCCGACCAGTTCCATCGGCGAATTGTGCGATCGAGTTTCAGCCGGCGATCCCCAGGCCGAGCGTCGCTTCGAAAAGGAGTACACGACGCTTTTGAAGTTTCTCATTCGCCGCTCGCAATTCTCCCCGGCCGCCTGTACCGCGGTTGCGTCTTCTTTCGTCGGCGAACGGCCGCTTTCGGCGCCGGACGAGGCGCGCGGCCAAGCGAAGGTGGCGCGGTTGGCCCAGCGGATTTGCCGCCGCGCGATCGGCAAACTCCAAGAGAGGCGACGCAAGACGCGCCACGACACGGTCGGCGGGCGCGGTGGTTGGCTGACCACCAGGTTTTGACAGGCCTACAACCAAGGGAGTGGTTTCGAC
>DATLQY010000058.1:0-8241 GCA_035534975.1 Pirellulales bacterium | reverse complement strand
CCCCCCCCCCCCCCCCGCGCCAGGCATATCGAACAGCCCCAAGGCATTTTGTAGCTTTTCGCCCACTGGATGCGTCTTGTGACCCGAGTTTTGAGTATACCACGCATACCCATCGAGTTGTTTTTCGTTATCTCCAGAGTACCATTTCGTCGCCCTGCCCGCCCGCGCCGCGTATTCCCACTCCGCCTCCGTCGGTAAGCGATAGATCGCCTCCATTGGCAACCGTGCCGCCGAGTGCTCGCGATCGGTTAACAATCGACAGAACTCTTCCGCATCGACGGCCGCCACTCGCTCCACCGGTAAAACGAACGACGCGAGATAATCGTCGCCTTTGTTACCGCTCGGGGTCTTCCCCGTCACATTCTGGTACTCGGCTTGCGTGACCTCGTGGATTCCCAAGTAAAAACCACGCGAGATTCGCACCAGGTGCCGAGGCTTTTCATCCTCAGAATCACTTTCTTCATCTTCGGCGGCACCCATCATAAATTCACCCGGTGGGATCAGCGCGAGCTTCATACCGATCGAATTGGTGATGAGGGGCGCGGCGTCCAGCGCTGCCGCGCAGCGAACCTGGCATCGCTTTGCCTCGGCAGCCGTGAACGGCGCGATCGCCAGTTCAATCGTATCGCCGGTACTTTTTTTGGCGTCGACTCGACCGCCGGCTTGCCGCCCGCTGTCGTGGGGGGCGCTCGCGTCGGGCGACGTATCGTTTCCCTCGTTTCCGCCGCCCTCCGCCGTCTCGCCCAGCTTAGGCTTAAGCCTTATCGTCAGCGGACGGTTCTTGTCCCGCGTCACTGTGAAGATCACGATACCCAACAGAAGCGCGCCCGCCACCGCGGCGGCGATTGCCAAGCGTTTCCGGGAGGCCGCACCCGCCCAATCGCGGCGAGCGCGTTCCAATCCTGATCTAAGCGAGCTTACGCGGCTTGGGTATTCACCGACGGCGCCGCGCTCCCGATTTGTCGACGGTGCGGCGATCGCCGGGGTGGGGTGCCCGTTGGCCACCCTCGGTGAGACTTGCTTGCCCATGCCCACGGGTATCGGTCGCGGTGGGGCTGCGCCGCCCCTGAGATAGTTCGTCAAGGCCGCGGCGAATTCGTCCATCGAGGCGTAACGCGCGGCGGCCTTTTTCGCCATTGCCTTCAAACATATCGCTTCCAACGCCGGATCGACGCCGGCCCGCCGCCGTGAGGGGGGCTCGGGTTCGACGGCCAGGATTTGCCCCACGACGGCGACGACGGGCCCCTCGAACGGCAAGCGGCCGCAGAGCAGCTCGTAAAGGATCACCCCCAGACTGTAAATATCGCACGCCGGGCTCAGCGCGTCGACGTCGTTCAGCGCCTGCTCGGGCGGCATGTACGCCGGTGACCCCAGGAGCGCGCCGGTCCCCGTCAGCCGCGATTCGTCGGCGCTAGCACGCCGCGCGAGGCCGAAATCCATGACGATCGGCTCGCCGCGCCGATCGATCATGATGTTGGCGGGCTTCAAGTCGCGATGGATGATCCCACCGCGGTGCGCCTCGGCCAACGCCAGGGCAACCGTTTGCAGCAGGGTAGCGATCTGCTTGCCCGACAGTGGTTTGTCCTTAGCGCTGGCGATGACTTTGGCCAGCGTTTGCCCGTCAACGTAGGCCATCGTCAGGTAATGCACGCCTTCAATCTCGCCGACGTCGTACACCGGGCAAAGATTGGAATGATGAAAGTTCGCGGCGGCGCCGGCTTCGCGGTGGAACCGCGCAATCCATTCCCCCGTGTCGTCGTTCGCGACGCGCGGGACCTTGATCGCCACCTGCCGGCCGAGTTGCGTGTCGGTGGCCTGGTACACCGTTCCCATGCCGCCGGCGCCCAACTTCTTGATGATCCGGTAGCGGCCGAAACGTTCGGGCAAATCGCCCGCCGTCTGGCCAGCGTCGGCGTGAGAGTGCGTCGCGGCGGCCGTCGAGTGCGTCTCGGCCTGGATGGCGGCCTTCCGCGAGCCCGGCGCGGCGCGCGGTTTTTCGGCCGGGGCACCGCGCACGAGCGCGGCTTGTCGTGGAAATCGGCGGACCAGCGCGGCCCAATCGATGGGATTGCCCGCCGATAGCAGCGCGTCGCACTCGGCCTGAACCAGCGCGCCGTCGACCGTGCCTGCCGTGCCCAACTCGGGAAACCGAGCCAAATAGCTTTCGAGGCTTGGGCGCTGCCCGGCGCGCCATTGCCTTTCGAGATCGACCTTGACCATTTCGGTCAGCAGCGGTAATCGCATGCGATGGCCGGGCGAAGGGAGCCGGGCCGAATGCTCGGCCAGGCGGCCGGGGTGCCAGCCGGCCTCAAACTCGTCGAGCCAGCCTTCGGCGAGCCGCCGCTCGTCGAGCGACATGTTTCTCAAGCTTTGTCGAACGGCGGCCATGGCCGGTCCCTTCAACTGGTGCCTTGGTGCGGTTCCAATCAGATTACACGGGCTGTCGGGCGGCGTCGATATGCTCTCGACGGCGTCGAAATGGGGACCCGCTACTGAACGGTGACAAAGTCGTTGTGGTTCAACAAGACCCAGATCAGGTTCGCGCGGGCAAAACCGCTCGTGGCGTCTCCCTGCTCCGCTTCGGGCAGCTTTTTCCAAGCGTCGAGCGATCGAGCGCAGGCGGCGACTTCGGCCTCGATCGGCTCGCCGCCCAATAGCACGGCGAACGCCAGCCGGACGAACACCGCGTCGTCATCGGCCGCCAGGCCCTGGGCGGCGAGTTGCCGCGTCAGCCGATGGGCGATGGGCCGCGAGGCGTCGAGCACCAGGCGGCTGTTGGTGAGCGCGAGCGCCTGCTGCGGCACGATACTCTGTTCGCGCCGGTAGCATTCCTTGACCAGCGCTTCGTCGAACAGCGTCAGGAACAAATTGCGCTCGTTGTTCGAATGGACAAAGTACAAGCTGCGGCGCGTGGAATCGGCCTGGTTTGCCGACGGCACCGGCGGCCCGCCGCAAGTCGCGTCGAGCGTGCCGGTCAATGCGAGAATCGAATCGCGCACCGCTTGCGATTCAAGCCGGCTCGCCGTGCGCCGCCAGAGGTGCGTGTTGTCGGGGTCCTTGGCGACGTTCGCCTCCGCCCCGGCCGATGACGACGAAAGCCGGTACGTCGCCGACTCGACGATCAATCGGTGCAGGTGCTTCATGCTCCAACCGCTCTCGATCAATTCGGCGGCCAGCCAGTCGAGCAGATCGGGATTCGCCGAGGGCGTCCCCTTGCGGCCGAAATCGAAGACGGTCGGAACCAGCGGCGTCCCGAAATGTCGGGTCCAGAGGTGATTGACGGCGACCCGCGCCGTCAACGGATTGCGGCGATCGGTGATCCATGCGGCGAGCGCCTTACGGCGGCCGGTGCTGCGCGGCTGGAAGGTGACGGTCGGATCGTCCTTGCCCGAATTGAAGAACCGCGTCGGCGTCCATTGCGCTCCCGTGAGCTTCGTGTATTGCTCGCTTGGTTTTTCGATCTGCTCCTCGACCTGCTTGAGCGATTTCTCGAGAGTCTCGCGGGCCGTGGCGACTTCCTTTGCGACGGCATCGCGCTTGTCGGCGGCCGCGCGGTGCAGTTGCAATTCGGCCTCGGCGAGCGCGAGCCGAGCTTGCAGGGACGCGAGCTCGCGTTCCGCGCGAGCGGCGGCGCGGGCCGCTTCCCGCTCGGCGTCGGCCCTTTTCGTTCCCTCCTCCGCGTCCCCTTCATTCGTCCGTTTTCCATTGCACTGTATGGCGGCAGCACGTAGATCGACGCTGTGCAGTTCAGCCCGTGCCGCCGCCAGGGCGAGCTCGGCGACGTGCAACTCCAACTGGGCTTCCGCCACGGCGTGGGCGCCCTCCGTGGGTTCGGCGGCGCCATCCCTCGGCGCCGGCGATTCGGTTTTCGGCTTCGCCGGCAACGCCGCTTCGTTCTTTTGGGCCGCGGCGAGTTTTTCGCGAGCGGGGCCGAGCTTCGCTTCGGCCGTTTCGATCTTCTTTTGGGCCGCGGCGCGGTACGCCGCGGCGACCCACGCGCGCCGCTCGGGCTGCCACGATTCCAGCGGCAGGTCGACCGGTTTGATTGTCAGCGGTTCGAATTCCAGCACGGCCGGAATGCCCGGCTCGATGGGTGACGACTTGTCCGGGGCGTTTTCGTTGCCGCGGATGAAACGGAACGTGGGCGCGTCCGGCAAGCCGTCAAAGGCGCGGGGGATTCCGTCGCGGACCAGATCCGCTTCACCCGGCGCCACGTCCACCCGCACGTGGTACGGTTCGAAGAACGCCCGCAACCGATAATAGTCGACCTGCGGGAAAGGGTCGTACTTGTGGTCGTGGCACTTGGCACAGTTCATCGTCAGGCCGAGAAAGCCCTTGGCCACGTGCTCGACCGTCTCGTCCATCCATTGATTGCGGTTGAACAGGAAGTAATTCCGCGCGAGGTATCCGGTGGCCCGCAGCTTGTCGAGGTCATTCGGGTGAAGCTCGTCGGCGGCGAGCATCAACCGCACCATTTCGTCGTACGGCGTATCGGAGTTCAGCGATGCGACGATCCAGTCGCGCCAGTGCCAGATGTGTTTCTGACTGTTGCGCAACTCGTTGCCAAACCCCCACCAGTCGCTGTAGCGCCAGACGTCCATCCAGTGCCGCGCCCAGCGTTCGCCGTGACGCGGATCGTCGAGCAGACGCGCTACCGCTCGCTGGTACCAATCGGGCGCGTCGTCGCCCTCGATCGCGGCGATTTCCTCGGCCGCCGGCGGTAAACCGATCAGGTCGAGCGATAATCGGCGCAGCAAGATCAGGCGCGACGCCTCGGCTTG
This sequence comes from Pirellulales bacterium, assembly GCA_035534975.1. Lineage (GTDB taxonomy): Bacteria > Planctomycetota > Planctomycetia > Pirellulales > JAICIG01 > DATKSN01. The sequence continues at coordinate 3,460 of DATLQY010000058.1, read as the reverse complement.
CGGCGTGAGTCCGAACCGCTCGTGTTGCCGCGCCACGAAGCCATCGATGGAATTGCGTGCCCAGTCGGCGCGAATCACTTCCGGAACCGGCGGCCGACTGATTGGGCGGAACGCCCAGTGGTCGCGCGGATCGGCCTCCGGCTGTTCTTCGGGTGGCGCCAGGGCGCCTGCCGCGATCCAGTCGCGCAGCACTGTGATTTGTTCGGCGGAAAGGGGCTCGCCTTCGTGTTCCGGCGGCATCCGCTGGGCAACGTGGGCGGCGGAGACTCGCGCCAGCAGAAGGCTTTTTTCCGAATCACCCTTCACGACGACCAGGCCGGTGTCACCGCCGCGCAACATCGACTCGAGGGTGTCGAGCCGCAAACCCGCCTGCTGCTTGAGACCGCCGTGACAAACGAAGCAGCGCTCCCGAAGCAGCGGCTTGACCTGCTTCAGGTAGTCAACGTTGCCTTTCGTCGCATCGTTGCTTCCCGCCGGCTGCTCCTGAGCAATGCCTGGACGCTGCATCACCATGTATACCACGACACTTGCGATGACCGCGAGAATCAGGTTGTCGTAAAGAAATCTGGTACGATTTTCCATCGTGCGCATCAAACCGTCGTTTTTAAGCTGGGCGTCATTTCGTCGCGTCGGCCTTGATCTTCAAAATCGCCCTCATGGCGTGCTTCTCGAGACTATCGCCTCCTGGAATCGGTGTCCTTTGCCGCGCCAATTCCTTGAGGGTAGTAAGCGCTTCCCCCGCCGCGGGTCCGATCCGCCCCAAGGCATCGATCGCCGCTAAACCGGCGGCAAGATTGGGATTCTCGGAAAGGAATCGAGTTAGTGCCGGCACGGCCGGGGCGGCCTTGGGACCCAGATTGCCGAGTGCGGTGATAATCGCTGTCTGGCAATTTTCGTCAAGCCCGCCGGAAACGAGCGCCTCGGCGAGAACGGGCACCATGGTTTCGGGGTTCGAGAGATCCTTGGCAAGTCGCAGCACAAGGTTCCGTCGAACACCCGCGTCACCTTCGCGGGCGGCGCCGCTGAGCACGTCGATGATTTCGGGAGTCGCCGGTCCGATTCGGGCGAGGGTCATGGCCGCGGAGAGTCGGACGCTCGGGTCGTCGTCGGCAATCGCCGCCAACAGTACTCGGACCATTCCGGACGTGTCGCCGTTCTTGCCGGCCGCCGAGACCAACCCCGCGCGTAGCTGAACGGGTCCGCGCCGGAGGAGGTCGATGAAGGCCTCGACCTGGTCGTCGTTGGGACCGATGCGGCCCAAGGCGCTGCCGACCTGTTGGACCCGAGGGTGCCGCTCGAGACGTCGGGCCGCCGCGAGCAAGGCCGGCACGGCCGCTTTCGCTCGGGGCCCCATCACGCCCAACGACTCGGCCGCTTCGACCACCAGCGTTTCGTTGGGGCCGGACACGGCGTCGATGAGGAGCGGCAACGACGCGGGCCCTAGGCGTGCCAGCGCGCCGCAGGCCGCTGCGATCAGCAAGGGCTGGTCATTGCCGTCGAGTACCCGCGCAATCGCGGCGATCACGTCGTCGGCATGGCCGTGTTCGCCGAACGCGGCCAGCGCCGTGATCGCTTCGATCCGCGTCTTGGGTTCCAGATCGTTAATGAGCTGCCGTCGCCAGTCGTCGAAGGTCCTGCCGACGTAGCGGAGCGTGGCATCGTCCGTATCCGTGGGCTTTCGCCGCGTGGGCTGGGCCGCGTCAGCGGACGCCGATGGTTCCTGGCCCCGTTTCTGGCGCGCGATGGTCGGCGCATTGGCCTCATTGGGCGAAAGCACATCACGGTCCATTTCCGCGAGCAACGCCGACGGCAGACCGTGGGGATGATCGAGCCGCGTCGCGAATTGAGCGAATGGATAATCGCCGCCGATCGGTCGCGGACGCTGGTCATGCACGAACGTCCCGGCGGGCAAATTTAAATCGGAGAACTCCTCGGCCGGGATCTCCTGATTGATCCGCTCGACTTTCAGCAGCTCATCGGTCGCTTCGTCGGCGCCGTCTTTCCATTCGAGCCGGCTTGGCACGAAGATCGCCGGCGCGACCTCCTTGAATTCGACGGCGTCCATCGTCGCTTGAACTACGCCCGAACGATCGATGCACTCGAACCTGGGCAGAACGCCGCCCAGTCGCTCCGAAACATAGAGCCGCAGCGTCCCTCCCTCGAGCAGGATTTCGTTGACGATCCCAAAGGCGCGCCACTCATGGGGCGCGATGTCCCACTCCAGCCGTTTCGTGAGCACGTCATTGACCTCCTCCTCGCCCGTGAATCGTGCTTGGCCGGCGTGCTCGTGGACGAAGCTCCATGTCGCGTCGCGCCAGATCGTGCCGGCATGGATAGGTACACGCGGAGTTTGCGACAGCCAGGGCTTGGGTAGATTTACATCCAGGCGCGGGGGGCGTTCCAGCTCCCGAATCTGTGGAATGATATAAATTGACAACAACCGCCGTTCGTGGTTCACGTCGATCCACTTCCGTTCGAGGCCCTCCATGATCCAACTTTCAGCGGCGAAACGAAAACGGCGGATACCGTCGGTCTGCACGTTCTTATGGCGAAAATCATATACGAAGTCGCCGCTCGTGATGGCCTCGCGTCGCCTCAAGACCGCCGCGACGAGCCGGGCCGTTGGGTCGTCGGCCTCAGGGCGTTGCTTCGTGTCGTCATCCGTCGTCACCGCCGAGGCGGACGACGACGATTCGCGCTCGCCGCGTTTCTGATCGGGCGGGCTTGGCTCAGCGGCAACCGGCCCAACCATTGAAAGCACGATTACCAACGCCAAGACCGGCGGCGGCGCGGCGACATTCGAAGCTCGAATAGGGTGAGTTTCGACTGGCGTTCGGCGATTGGCGAGCATCCTGACGCTCCGCGTGGGTATTGATTCGTGCCAACGATGCATTCCCGGCCGCCGGCTACGCGGTATTTTCGTCGCTATTGACGAGGAAAACAAGCCGGGGGAACGAAGGAGTGTGGCGCGGCAACCACCCGCCCCGCCGGGCGCAGTTGGCGCGGTTTCCAATGGACCGTCGATGGCTGCTTCCTCTGGGGGTCGTGGAGACGCAGGAGTTTTTGCCCCTCGCGTAACCGGATACGCCTGCTGCTTCGTGAAACTCAGGCGTAGCCCAGCCGTGACATGGTCGGGCCGACGCTCGCCAGGCACAGCCGGCGCAGGGCGTCGACGTCGGGTGACAGGCCTTTGCCGGTCGGATCGCGGGGACCTCCGGGAATGACGTTGTAATCGCGCGCCGGCCGGACGATCGATCGAGGCGGCCTTCCCAGGTGCGCCGCGAAGCCGCGAACGGTGGTCTCGTAATCGGAGTCGAGATCCTCATACCGCACGACGACGACGCGAGGGCAGTTGGCGGCGACCGCGAGCCAACCCTCGACGTGGGCGGCCCAGCGATGCATCATGCTGGCGTACTGCCGCGGCTGGTGGCAGATCATCCGGCCCGAGGGCGCCGCGCGC
>DATLQY010000057.1:0-3871 GCA_035534975.1 Pirellulales bacterium | reverse complement strand
GAAGGATATCCGGGCATGATGGTTACCGACACCGCACCTTACCGCTATCCCCATTATCACAAGCCGACCGACACGCCCGACAAACTCGACTACGACCGCCTGGCGCGCGTCGTCGAAGGCATCGACGCCGCGCTCGTGGAGCAGGTTTCCAAGGGGCCATAACAGTCCGTATGGCAGGTATGGCCCCTTGGAAACCTGCCCCAACGATCTCGTTCCCACGCTCCGACGACCCGCTGCGCGGGTGCCCCGAACGTCTCTTCGGCCGCTCCGCGGCCCCGTTGGTGCGCACGCCTGCCAATCTCACATTCTCGGTCGCGCGCAGCATATCAGGCATCCCCGAACAAGACTTGTTGTGCCGGTCGTCCGATTAGCGTGACCTCGTTCAGTTCGACCGCGGCCAGCTCGATCTCAACCGTCGCGGCGAATTGCGCCGCATCGGTAGCGGTGCGCAACGTCGTCAAGAGTTGGCCGAACAGCACGACCTTTCGGTCATTGCGCGAGAGGGTGAAGCTGGCTTGGCGCAGACGCCGGAGCTTCGAACGTGCGGCGTCGAGTGCTTGCGAGATCGAAGGCATTGCGGACAACAGGTCGGAGTTCACTTTGCGGCAAGGGACGATGATGTCGAACTGGATCGGCTCCTTGGCCTGCGATTTGGGCGTGGCGACCGACATCTCGGCCTTGACCGGCTGCGAATTGACGACGACGAAGCCCGCACCAAGCACCGCCTCGGCGAGCGATTGCCATCCTTCATCGCGCGAATGGTGGTAGGTGAATACCAACAGGCCATCGTCCTTGAGAATCCGATGGCATTCGCGGAATACGCCTTCGAGCTTGCGAGCAAAGTGCGTTGGATCGGAATCCTGCACTTCCGACCCGCTACGCGTCGTTCGGCCGGTGTCCTGGCTTCCACTTGCCCCCAGTTGCTGCCAGGCGAAAAAGAAATCGGCTAACTCGGAGTAGTGAACATTGTCGAAGAATGGGGGATCAGTCACTACCAGGTCAACACTGCCGTCGGGCATGGCGGTATCAGCCGAGTCGCCGCATGAAAGGTAGATGCCGCGCGTGGCGAATTGGCCATTCGCGGGCCAAGTCGGCTCGATACGGCCGCTGAACGCAGCCGCGCATACACGCCCCTGACCGCTCTTGCCGACCACCTCGATCGGAGCGAGCCTGTAGTCGATCGCTCGCAGCAAACGGCCGCGGAATAGGTTCGAGAATGAGCCGGAGCTTCTTGGTGTACCCCAGATGTTGGCCTCGATTGGAGTCCGCTCGGGTTTGAGAATATGGTGCGAAAACATGTGCCGAACCGCCCCCGTCCCTTCGCCTTTATAAGACGCGAACAGGTTGTTGAATTCCAACACGCCCGAGAAAAGCGTTAAGAGGGCTTTTCTCGCCGCCACGTCGTCAAGTTTCAGAATTCCGGCGCGGAGCCAACCCAACGCCAGCAGTTGCCGATCGAGAAAGAAATCGCGCCACGACCGGAAGGCGTAACCCAGGGCCTGACGCGTGTTGTGCCCGTGTTCGAGCTTCAAGTCGGGAAGCTGAATAAGGCCCGACTCAACGTCGCGCAGCAGGTCTGCCGAGCATTGTTCGTATCCGGCCCGATCGGCGGCCGACGCGGGAAGGTACTCCTTGGCTCCGTCACCCGTAAGCACGAGCTTGGCAAAGTGTCGGAATGTCGGGCGGGTTCCGGCCGCGGAAACAGCACCCAAGATCGCGAATTCGCACGTGCAGTGTGGGCAAACGGCCTTGGTTCCCCGCGCCGGGCCGAATGTGGGATCGAATTGGTTCCGGCAGGCAGGACAACTTGCGGTAGTTTGCCCGTGCCGGCCGGGAAAAACGGCACCACACGACGGACAAACGACTTGGACGTCAGGCTTTCGGTTCGGGTAAGCATTGCGCGCGATGACATAGGAGGGGAACAAATCGATCGGACGTTCGCAGCCGGGGCACGCGACCTGCATGACCCAGAAATGATAGAGCACGTCGCACGAGTACCCTTTGGAGTCGACAGTACGGTAAAGCGCGAGAATCCTCTCGCCGACTTCGGCTGAAAGCGACTCGAACGCGGCGAGGATCGTGCGGCGATCGAGGGGCCCCAGCGCCGTCGAGACCGCTTCCACCGCGACAGGATTGATGTCGCGCCCCAAGGCGGTGAAGCCCAGCTTGTGCGCTTCACCCACGGTGGTGCCTGAACCCATGAATGGATCGAAGACGGTGCGGCGGTTGAATTCTTGAAATCTGTAGAACTCGGCCGCAAGGTCACCGTCGTCGCCCAACGTACAGCCGAGGAGGATTCCTCGGAACACGGATCCAAGCCGCTTGGCCCACCACTTATGGACGTGGTAGATCGGGCGGTGGATCTCCTTCCGCCAACTCTCGCGTTCCGCCAATTGCGAGAGGAATTCAAAGGGGAACTCGTCGGACTCGACCAGCCGCACGTCAGCCTCCATTGATCGTAACGTCCGTATCGGGCAAGTCCGCACCTTGTGGTATCTCGCGCATCGAAACGGGCGCAATCGGCGATTTCCGTAGCCGCCAGGCGCGGAAGACGTGCTCACGGCCCGCTCCGGGATTGGGGACCAGCTTGGGAGTAAGTTTATTCGTGCGCAGGTTGAACGAATATCCTACGATCAACTCGCCGGCTTCCCGTCGTCGTAGCTCGCCGACTTGCAAGAAGTCCTTGCCGGCGACAACGTCTTCGGGCAAGAGCAGCGTTTGCTGGTGAGCCACGCCGTCGACGAGTCGAAATGGCGTTGGGACGACATACATCTTGCGGTCGCGGATCATGATGTCGCCGTAACTTCCAAAACCCTTGACGCTTTTGTTCTTGTGAACATATTCATGGTCGGCGTTCAAAAAGTCGCCATGGCACACGACAAGGTCGAGCACGGGGTAGCTGTCCCCATCGGGCTGTTTAGGGTAGCGGCCGAACACGTAGTAGACGGTACGGCCGTTATGGAACCCGGTCGGCACCTGGCTGTTGCTGTCGAAACTGGCGTCGCGACCAGGGTAAGCAAGTCCTTTCAATTCGTAGCCATCGGTGGTTTTCACCATACGAAAATCAGGGTAGCTGTTCCTGCCGCCCAGTTCGAAGTTCAGCCCGGTTTCTTCCAGCCGTGTCTTGAACCAGTTCTGCAGGTGGAACTCCTTGTCGGTGCTGCTCACGCGCTCGATCAACGCCCCCGCGCGAATCGCTTCAACACAACGTTTGAAGACGCCAAGCACCGTCATGAAGTTGCCTTGATATCGGTTTGACGGATCAGGAGCTTGAGCTGGCGCGCTCGCGAAGCCGCCACCCGTGGGGGCCAATTGTAGCCGCTTCTCGGAGACGGCGAAATGGTCAGGCAGCCGGGCCGCAGAGCGGCCGAAGAGACGTTCCCACGCGGGAGCGTGGGAACGAGACGCATTGAATCCCCGTGTCTCCGCGTCCCCCTTCCGTCTCTCCGCGTCCCGGCATCTCCCCCTTTCCGAGTCTCCCCTCGGCCGGAATAGCACATTTTTTCAACGGCCCCTGTCAGATCGGCACGGTTTCGGTGTGTAATAGGGAAGAGACCATGTGCCATGACCCAATCGCCCGAAACACGCGCCAGCCTGATCGTCCGCTTGCGGAACCGGGCCGATCAGGAGGCCTGGTACGAGTTTGTCGAGATCTACCGGCCCGTCATTTACCGCCTGGCGCGTGCCAAGGGCTTGCAAGACGCCGACGCGGAAGACCTGGCTCAACAAGTTCTCGCCGCCTTGGCCGGTGCCATTGAACGTTGGGACCCGGACCCGAGCCGCGGGCGGTTTCGCTGTTGGCTCGGACGGATCGCCCACAACCAGATCGTCAACGCGCTGGCACGCGCCGCGCCCGACCGCGCCGCGGGCG
>DATLQY010000056.1:0-11655 GCA_035534975.1 Pirellulales bacterium | reverse complement strand
GCCGTATTTCGGCCACGCGCAGGGCGTATGGCTCTTGCAGGGTCGCGCTCATCTTCAACCCTCCCAACATGGCAATCTGCTTTTCCCAGCGACGCGCCGCGGCGGTGCCGGCTCGCGGGACTTGGGCTGATTGTAGGAGCGTTTTTCGGCGAATCCAGGCGCGGCGTGCGGAATTCCGCAAGTGGGATGCGCATCTCAGATGAGATGCGTAACTCAGATGTTCCAGCGAGGGTGATTCAGCCCACGGTATCGAGCGTCACTGCCTCCGATCGCCGCCATGGGGGCCGTTGCGCGGCTACGGCGCCGACGTTGGACGCGAGGGAATCATGCGAGCGGCTTGCCGCCACCCGGCGCGTCGGACGAGCCCGGCCCCAACGGAAACCAGCCGATCTTGCCGAAACCGGGCACCGAAAAAAACCTGATTTGAGGCGGCTTCTGCCTTTCGTTGAGCCGGTTGAGCGCGTTCGACCGGCGGCGCGCGTGGTTGCCCACGTAATGTGCGACCCCGTCGTCGATGAGCGTCGGCCAGCCGAGATCGTGAAATCGTTGGACGATCGCGCGCTCGACGTCGCCCCGTTCGATGTCCAGGACGCGGCGCTTCAAGAAGGTGAGCGTCCCCTCGGTTTCGTTCCACTCCGGCTTGTCGTCGCTCGTGCCGTCGCGCGTCGCCTGGGCGCAAAGCCGCTTCGCCAAGGCGAGCCCGCTGTCGGAAATCAGAAAGCAAACGCGCCCCGCCAGCCTGAGTCGTTCCCCTTGGCGAAAGACGCGCGTCCGGCGACGCGCCGCGCTCGTCTCGACGGCGTGCTCGACGAGCCCTCACGCACAAGCCAATGCAGGTCGGCGTGCGTCAGTCCGCCGGAGATGCGCAGGACCTCGGTCGACACGGCGAAGTCCCAGGGATCTGACCCTATGGCGAGCGCCTCGGCATAGTTCTCCGCGAGCCGCAATACTCCGCGGCAGCGACGCGCCGAGGCTAATTCGATGGATGACTGAGATGGCATGGCGGTGCCACCAATGGATGAGAGCGAACCCAAGGCATGGCGATTCGGCCCCGCGTCACACGCGGCGGTGGCGGCGCAGCCCTTTGGTCGCGATCCACTTTTCGCCGGCGCGTACCGGCGCGCCGCCGTGCAGCGTGAGCGGATCAACCTGGTCGTGAACGTCGCAATAGCCGAAGTAAACCGCGTGCCCTCGGCGGGGAACCACGGAGAAGCCGACCGCCGGAAAGATCGTCTCTCCACCGTCCTCGACCTCGTTGAGGTACATGATCAGCGTTCCCAGCCGCTGGCCCCCGTGGGCGACGTGGCGACGGCTGCCTGATTGCTCCGGCGGGAAGTAATCGAAGTGCGGCCGGTACTCGCCGCCGACGGTGTACCGCAGAATCTGGATGCCTTCGGTGTGGTCGACGGGCCAGCGAAGCAGTTCCGCCAAGCGGCGATCGATCGAAGCGATGAAATCATCCTCCTCGTTGTGGAAGTACGTGCCGAAGCTGGAGCGGTTCCGGATGACCGTGGGCTCGCCGGTGCGCGAGTCGAGCGTGGTCGAACGCGCGAGTTTCTCGCGCGAGCGACGGATCAACTCGACGCACTCGCCGTCGGAAAGCACGTTGGCGAGAACGGAGATGTCCGGTTTGGCCAGGCGTGCCAGCACCTGAATCGCCCGCCCGCCGGCCACGATCAGGTTGGATCGCGCAAGCCCGCCGGCCCCGTTCGCCAATTCCCCGTCCGGCTTTTCCCCCGTGGGCGGCGCCGCCCCCATCGGCGCCGCTGTGGATTCCGATGGGGCGGCCGCCGCGCTTTGGGAGGAAAGCCGCGCGGCGGGATCGTCGACGACGCTCGGCGGGCAGTCGTCGCTCGACGATTCCGACGCCAGAAGGGCCACGATGGCCTCGGCGAAGTGCGGATCGAAGCCCTTTTCGACCATGGCCGCGACCATCGAATCCTGCGTGCAATTCCGGCGGAGATTGGTCAACACCCACTCGCGCCAGGACGGTTCCAGTGTCGTGATCATGCCTTGGTTCCGCGCCGCGCGACCGCGCGAGCCGGCTCAGACGTCGTGGTAGGTGGTGTAAGCCGTGTGAAAATCGTTGTCGACCACGAAGTTCGTGAAGGATACGGTGATCGAGACATCGAGCGCCCTGACGTAGTGCCACCAGCCTACCGGCAGAAACAGCAACTCGCCGGGGCCGATCACCACGTCGATCACCCGGGCCTGCCGGTACTGCGGGAAACGCCGCCAGTCGACTTTCTCGGCGTCGACGTTGGTGTAGCAGTGAAATTCGTTGGCGACGTAGCCGATGTCGCACGCGGGGACCAGTTTCACCAGCTTGCGGCCGTAGACCTGGGCCATGAAATTATTGGTCAGGTCGTGGTGCAAGGGAGTGATGGTTCCCGCCGGGCCGAACCACAAGAACCCCCGCGCCTTGGCGGAGCCGTCGAGGTACTCGGGGATCTGCACGATGTCGTCCCACAGTTCACTCAGCGATTCGAAATTCCGCGAGTTGTTGTTGGCCGTCATGTAATGATCGTTGGTCGGCCCACCCCCGACGACCAGGTCGATGAATTCGGAAAAGGGCATTTGGCGGCGGTGCCGTTGCGAATCGACTTCGTAACGCGGGTTCGCGCCGCGGCTGGCCTGGACCTCGACGGTCCGGTTGCCGAAGCGGCCGCGCAGGTAGGCTGGGGCCCATTTGCCGAGCGCGGGCCAATCGTCCATGGCGCCGGTGATGACGACGGGACGGTTGGCGGCGTAGAAGTCGCGCAGAAACGCATCGCGCGGCGGGCGATGGCGCCTCTCGACGAGGTCGCCGCCGGGCAAGATTCGGCCTAATTTGCGATGGATTTCGAGCACCCATTCGCGTTTCCTCAGGCGATTGAGCAGGCGCCGCGCGCCCGAAGTATACGGGCTCGCGATGGCGGCCTCGACTTCGCGCCGCGTCGCGCCCGCTTCGAACCCTTGCCGCAGGAGTGTCGGCAAAATGCTCTCGACCGTTCCCCCCAGCATCACGTTTTCGGCGATCCAGCGGCGCCATTCATCGTCGAATTCTGGTGCTGGCACCTCAGCGACTCCGTGGCTTGCGGGCGGAGGCGACGAATCGCCTGCGCGCTCAACGTGAGCTTGTGGGCCCGACGGCCATCGTACGGCGCCAGGTCACAAGCGCAAGAATACCAACCATGAGGTCGATTGGAGCGGAGTTCCAGCCTGACGTCAAGTCATCCACGCCGGGACGACGCTCCACCTCCACGTGGCACCGCCTGGCCGTGAGGGAGGAAACAAGTCGTAGGCGCGCCAACGACCCGCCCCGCCGAGCGCAGTCGGCGCGGCCGCCCGTCTCCCGCCGACTCCCGGCGTCAACTTGCGGGCTGCGCTGACAACGGCGATAATTGAGTGAGCTTCGCACGACCCACCTGGACGGTGAACGCCTACCGATCCGATGCCCACCCAACCCAATTCCAGCCGGCTCCGCTTCCGAACGTACCTCCGCGAGCTCGCACGGCGGCGCAAGGCGGGCGAATTGGCCACGGGCGGCTCGCCCCACGGCGAGGGACGGACAGCGGGACCGCGACACCGCTCGTTTCCCACGCTATTGCGGCGATTTCTAGGTTTGCTGAGAGGCCTGCGGTGGCAAATCGGTTTCGCGCTGGCGACGTTGACCGTCTCGACGCTGATGAAGCTGGTGCCTCCCATGGCCACCAAGATCACGATCGACAACGTCCTGGGTGGCAAGCCGCTGGCGGGCGAATGGGCCCAGCGGCTGAACCCATCGGGTGATCGCGGCCGGTTGCTCTGGCTGTTGGCCGGCGCCGTGCTGGTAATTTCAGTCGTGCAATCGCTCGTTCACCTGTGGGGCCGTTGGCACGCCACACGCGCCACAAGGCGCCTGCAAGCGGCCATCCGCCAACGGGTTTTCGAACAGGCGGCGCGGCTACCGCTGTTTCGCGTCTATCAGCTCAAGTCGGGCGGCGTGACCAGCATTCTGCGCGAGGACGCCGGCGGCATTGGCGAACTGGTGTTCAGCATGCTCTACAACCCCTGGCGCGCGATCATCCAGTTGCTTGGCAGCATGGCCGTGCTGGCCTGGGTCGATGGACGCCTTCTGGCCGGCTCGCTGGTGCTGCTGCCCGCCGTTTTCTTCAGCCATCGCACCTGGATCAACCGCATTCGTCCCTTGCACCGCGACATCCGCAAGCAGCGGCAGGACGTCGATAGCCACGCGACCGAGGCCTTCGGCGGAATGCGGGTGGTCCGCGCCTTCGGCCGGCAGCGCAGCGAAACCGGGCGCTTCACGCGCGGAAACCACCTGATGGCCCGCCAGGAGTTGCACGCCTGGTGGTGGTCGCGAGGGGTCGAGATCGTGTGGGCGGTGCTGGTTCCCTTGGCCTCGGCCGTTCTGCTCCTCTACGGCGGGAGGCAGGTGCTGGCCGGCGAAATCTCGCTGGGCGACCTGATGATGTTTCTCGTCTACTTGACGATGCTCCTGGAACCGCTGGCCGTATTGGCCGAAAGCGCCACGTCGCTGCAAAGCGGTCTGGCCGGACTCGACCGCGTGCTCGACTTGCTCGAAGAGCCACGGGAAATGCCCTCGTCACCCACCGCCATCCGGGTCCAAGCCGCCGACGTGGCCGGCCGCATCACGCTTGAGCGAATCAGTTTCCGCTATCCAGGATCGACGGAACTGGTCCTCAAGGACATCTCGCTCGAGGTCGAAGCGGGGCAGAAGATCGCCCTGGTCGGCCCCAGCGGGGCGGGCAAGACGACGCTTACCAACCTGGTCGCCCGCTTCTACGACCCGACCTCGGGAGCCGTTCTGCTCGACGGCGTCGACCTGCGCGAGATCGAGGTCGAAAGCTTTCGCCGTTTGCTGGGGATCGTCGAGCAGGACATTTTTCTTTTCGACGGCACGGTGGCCGAAAACATCGGCTATGCCGCGCGGCACGCGCCGCCTGAGGACGTCGAGCGAGCGGCCAGAGTGGCCCATGCCCACGAGTTCATCGCCGCCTTGCCCCAGGGCTACGAAACGCTGATCGGCGAGCGCGGCGTGCGTTTGAGCGGAGGCCAGCGGCAGCGGCTGGCGATTGCCAGGGCCGTGCTCGCCGATCTGCGGATCCTGGTCCTCGACGAGGCCACCAGCAACCTCGATACCGAGAGCGAGCGGCTGATTCAAGAAAGCCTGAAGACGCTCGTCGAAGGCCGCACCAGCTTCGTCATCGCCCATCGGCTCAGCACGATCGTCGACGCCGATCGGATCGTGGTCGTCGAAGGGGGTCGGATCGTCGAAACCGGCACGCACCAGGAATTGGTCGCCGCCAGCGGCAGGTACCGACAGATGGTACGCCGGCAAATGAGCACCGGGTACGAGTTGGAGGAGCTGGTTCCAAGTCTCCGCAATGGGCCGTAGAACGGAATTCATTCCGTTTCCCGCTTCTAACGGAATAAATTCCGTTCTACGTGTGGAACGTCGGTCGCATGAAACAAAACGCCATGGAGATCGCCGGCGATGTTTCGTTTTCAATTATCGCTACTTCTCGTTCTGGCCTGCGGAGGTACCATGCCTGACACCGCACGAGCCGGCGACTACGACCGACCGGCGGGCGATCCACACCAGAGTCGCTCGGTCGCGGTGGCCGAGCACGGCATGGTGGCCACCAGCCAGCCCCTGGCCGTGCTGGCCGGCCTCGAAGTGCTCAAACGCGGCGGCAACGCGGCCGATGCGGCCGTGGCGGCCAACGCCGTGTTGGGAGTCGTCGAGCCCATGAGCTGCGGTATCGGCGGAGACTTGTTCGCCATGTACTGGGACGCCAAGACGCGAAAACTCTACGGGCTTAACGCCTGCGGGCGAAGCCCGATCGAACTCAACTCCAAAGTCTTCGCCGAACAGGGGCTGCGGCAAATTCCCGACGAAGGACCGCTCTCGTGGTCGGTGCCTGGCTGCGTGGCGGGCTGGGACGACCTGCTCGCGAGGTTCGGATCGCGCCCCTTGGCCGAATTGCTCGAGCCGGCGATCGGCTACGCCCAACACGGCTTCCCTGTGACCGAGGTGATCGCGCACGACTGGCTTGCGAGCGAACGGACGCTTGGCCGCTGGCCCGATTCGGCGCGGACCTTCTTGCCCGGCGGCCACGCGCCCGCGGCCGGCGAGCGGTTCCGCAATCGCGATCTGGCGGCCAGCCTGCGGACGATTGCCGCAGGCGGCCGCGACGCGTTTTACCGCGGCGACCTTGCGCGGCGAATCGTCGAGTTCAGCAAGTCCAACGGCGGCTTTTTTTCGCTCGCCGACTTCGCCGAGCACGCCAACGAATGGGTCGAACCGGTGAGTACGAATTACCGCGGTTACGATGTTTGGGAGTTGCCGCCCAATGGCCAGGGGATCGCCGCCTTGCAGATGCTCAACTTGCTGGAGGCCTACGACCTGAAATCGCTCGGGCGCGGCAATCCGGAATACTTGCACCTGCTGATCGAGGCCAAGAAATTGGCTTTCGCCGACCGGGCGCGTTTCTACTTCGACCCGGCGTTCGGCGAGCCGCCGGTGGCCGAGCTGATTTCGAAACCGTACGCCGACCGCCGCCGCCGGCTGATCGACCCCCACCGCGCCGCGACCGACGTGCGCGAGGGCGATCCCAAGCTGGCCCGCGGCGACACGATTTACCTGGTGGTCGTCGACCAGGACCGCAACTGCTGTTCGTTCATCCAGAGCATTTATTACGGCTTCGGATCGCAGGTCGTGCCGGGCGACGTGGGCTTCGCGCTTCAGAACCGCGGGGCGCTGTTCGCGCTCGACGAAGGGCACCCCAACCGCCTTCAGCCTCACAAACGGCCGTTCCACACGATCATTCCGGCGATGGTCACCAAGGACGGCAAGTCGTGGCTTGCCTTCGGCGTGATGGGGGGCGACATGCAGCCGCAGGGGCACGCGCAGGTGCTGATCAACCTGATCGACTTCGGCCTGAACGTGCAAGCGGCCGGCGACGCCGCCCGAGTGCGCCATGACGGCAGCGCCACGCCCACCGGCGTTGCCGGCGACGCAGGCGGGGGCACGGTGTACGTTGAGTCGGGCATTACCGACGACGCCATCGACGCCTTGCGCGGCAAGGGCCACCGCGTCGAGCGAACCCGCGGCGGATTCGGCGGCTACCAGGCCATTCTTATCGATGGCCAGCGCGGCACGCTCCACGGCGGAAGCGATCCGCGGAAAGACGGTTGCGCGCTGGGCTATTGACGCCGCGGGAGTGGGGGCAGTGGGAGATGAGGGGATAAGGCGATGAGGGGATGAGGGGCCAAAGGGAATTCGCTCTCCGCGCGGAATTCGCTACAGTCTCACCTCCTCACCTCCTCACCTCCTCACCTCCTCACCTCATGTTCGGCCGCGTGAAGTACGGATTAGGAGGGTTCCATCCCCTTGGCGGGCCGCTATAATGGCCGCGTCAGTCTTTTCCTTGGAAACGAACGACGTTTGCGACACGTATTCGGTTTGGTTCAAACACGCGTTCGAACGACTGGTGTTTTGCTTCCCCTAGGATCAAGGAGTTTCGACATGACCGTACAACCGATTCGACGGATTTCTCGCACGACCGCCGGCGTGGCCACACTGGCGGTGTTGATCGCCGGCCTGGCCGCCGCCAAGGGGCCCGGCATCTTGTTTCCCGATTGGTCGCAGCCAACCGACAGCTCGTACGATAAGCCCAAGGGCGAGCTGGGCAAGAAGACCGACGCCGACCAACCCTGGAGCGTGACGACGGTGTCGTCGTCGATCATGGGCAAGCCGGTCGAAGGCAAGACGACCACCGTCGTCGGAGAGATCATCGACCTCTCGTGCTATTTGCAGGTCGGCAAGCACGGCGACAAGCATCGCGATTGCGGAGTGAAGTGCGTCAAGAACGGCCAGCCCGTCGGACTCTTGGCCAAAGACGGAGCGGTGTACATGCTGATCGACGAACAGCATGACCCGCGCCGCGACGGCGAGACCGAGTTCCGCGCGCAGGCCATCGAGCACATGGCCCAAGTCGTCACGGTTCACGGCACTTTGACCAACGTCGACGGCCAGAAGGCGATCTACGTGCAGGGTTCAGTGAAGACCAAAGCCAAGTAAGATCGCAACCGGATTGGATAACTTTTTAAGAGGGGGATAGGGGGATACGGAGGAGATAGGGGGATGGGAAAAGAAGAGAGTTGAAAGTTGAAAGTTTGGTGTCAGAAGTCTAGCCCGCCTTCGTCCTTCCGCCTTCATCCTTCATCCTTCCTGCTTTCCTTGTTCCCACGCTCCGCGTGGGAACACGTCTTCGGCCGCTCCGCGGCCCTGCGGCATCCGAGTGTCGATGGGAATGAGGACGCGGCAGAGCGTGGGAACGAGATCTCTGTAGGGAACGCCCTCCGTGGCGTTCCGCGTCCTGCCAAATGACGTCGCACCAGCTCCTCGGAACGCCACGGAGGGCGTTCCCTACAGAACCCTAATACGACGGTCCTAGCCTTTGAGCGGGTCGTTGTTAAGAAATGGTCGTTACACCCTGCGTTACTTCGAGCGTTTGAGGATTGCACCATGAAAATGCGACTAAGCTATGCGCGCACCTGGCCGGTGGCGGTGTTGCCGCTGGCCCTCGTCTGTTTGCTGCGGACCGTGTCGGCCGACGCCCCGCGCGAGAAGGTGGCCGGTGAGAAGCCTCCCAAGCCACCTTTGGGACTGCCGGCGGTCCAATGGCCCGACGACAATCCGTACTCGGCCGACAAAGTCGAGTTGGGCCGGCTGCTCTACTTCGATAAGCGGCTCTCGAGCGACAACTCGGTGGCTTGCGCCTCGTGCCACGCGCCCGAGAAGGCCTTTACCGACGGCGCCGCGGTGTCCACCGGAATCAGCGGTCAGAAGGGGGGCCGCAGCGCGCCCACCGTCATCAACCGCGCCTACAGCACCTCGCAGTTCTGGGACGGCCGCGCCGAATCGCTCGAAGAACAAGCCAAGGGGCCGATTGCCAATCCCATCGAAATGACCGCCGAGAAAGAGGCCGACGCGGCCCATGAGGGTTCGCTCAAACGGCTGAGGGCCGTCGCCGGCTATGCGAAACGCTTCGAACAGGTGTTCGGCGGCAAGAAGTTCGACATCAACCATGTCGCCAAAGCGATCGCGACCTTCGAGCGGACCGTCTATTCGGGCAACGCGCCCTTCGACCGCCACAACGCGGGGGAAAAGGACGCGCTGACGGCGGAGCAAGAGCGCGGTATGAACCTGTTCTTCAACAAGACGGCCTGCGACAGTTGCCACCTGGGGTTCAACTTCACCGACGGCTCGTACGTGAATATCGGCATCGGCATGGACCGCGACGAACCCGACTTGGGCCGTTACCTGGTCAGCGGTCGCGACGAGGACCGGGGAGCGTTCAAGACGCCCACCTTGCGGGAGATCGAGCACACCGGCCCCTACATGCACGACGGCAGCCTGAAGACGCTCGAAGAGGTCGTTGAGCACTACGACACGGGCGGCACCAAGAGCCCCTACCTCGATCGGCGTATCAAGCCGTTGAAACTGACGAAGCAGGAGAAAAGCGACCTGGTCGCGTTCCTCAAGGCCCTCAGCGGCGAAGGTTGGCGGCAGATCATGGAGCCGGAGGTGTTTCCCAAGTAACAAGTAAATGGAAGGGGGATGAAGGCGGTCGATGGGTGGTGTAAAGGAATTGGCGATTCTCGATCGTGCGTTCTTTGCTGGATCCGTACTCAATATGGAACTTCCTCGCGTCGATCAAATCGTCCTGGACGAAGTCACGACAGCCCTACTCGGGGATGTCGATCAGACTGCGCATCAGGTCAACGAGTTACGCCCACTGGCGAAGCAGATCGTTGAGTCAGTCCAGCGGGACATTCTGGGAGAACGTGTTTACAGCAGTAATGCCATTGAAGGCAATACGTTCAACCTGGGAGAAACGATCGAGACGCTGCGTACCGGCCATATCGAGCTAAGCCGAAAGCGCGAGGCGACTGAGGTCATCAATCTCGGAAAAGCCATCGAACACATTCAGGCGAACCTTTCGGACTCAACCGAACCATACTGCGTCGCAGCCCTTTTGGAACTGCACAGGCTACTGCTCCACGGGATCAAGGACGAATGGGCAGGACGGTTCAGAAGTCAGCAGGTCCTGATTCGGGGTGCGAAGCACCAGCCACCGGACGATCGTTTCGTTTCGGAAATGATCGAGCAGTTTCTGGAACGATTGCGCGACGCCCGGGACGTCAACGGTATTCTACTTGCGACGTGGGCGCACTGGACCATCGCTCGAATTCATCCTTTCATGGACGGCAACGGCCGCATGGCGCGCCTTTGGCAGGACCTCGTCCTCTTTCGCAGCAAGCTGACTTGTGCCATCATTCTTCCGGAAGTCAAGACGGAGTACCTGGCTTCACTGGCCGCGGCCGACGAAGGGGACTTCAATCCGCTCACTCAGCTCATCGCGCGCCGAGTCGCGTCAACCCTCGACAAGTACCTAAGCGCGCGGCAGAAGGTCGACGCGACGAGCCAATGGGCTCGCGATCTCATTGGAGAGACAAGCTCGCGTGCGGCTGAAAAGCGCAAATTGGCATATCTTCGTTGGTCCAGGAAAATGGAAGAACTTCGCTACGAATTCGAGCGATGCGCCTCGACCGTCACTCACGCATCGACGGAAATCGAAGTTCAGTTGCACCCCTTCGACATCATCGATCAAGGCGCGTGGGAGAACATTCGGTCCGGAGCACGAACTTCCAAGACGTGGTTCTTCAATCTGTCTTTTCAGCGTGACCAAAGGTACTTGAATTACATTTTCTTTTTTGGGCGGCACTATTGGTCGGACCTCGACACCGATCGCGAGCGTTCCGAGCCTCGCGTATGTCTTTTGATCAGTGAACAGGAACGTGGCGAGATGGCGTACCGCCTGGGAGAGCTTGTGTCGACGCCGCTCTCGATCCGCGAGGTCTTTATCATGGATAAGGAATTCGTTCGCGTGCGATTCGATCCTGATCGGAAGGAATCGGCGTATGACCGATCGATTGACGCTACGACCATCGCGCAAGAATTCATTCGCGACGCGCTCTTGCTGAGGATGACTTAGAACGGGTAGAGTGACCTCCCGACGGTGCCAGCCGCTGGCGCCGACGGGCTGTTGGCGTACTCCGGCAGGTTGATGATCGCAAGCTGCACGTCGCGCTGCGTGGCGCCGGCCTGGAACTCGGCGACGTACTGGTTGACCTCGGCCACGGTCGGCTGGCGGAGCAGGTACTCCTCGAAGAAGGCCGTGGTCAGGTTTTGGAAGTTCTCGGGGCTGTCCACGAAGCTCAGTACGACCTGCTGGCGAGTCAAGGTGCCGGCGTCGAGGCTGCTGGTCCAGTGTTGCAGCCCCAGCGTGTCGGGCTGGCGGCCCAGGAGCCGCAAGTAGAGTTCCGTCACAAAGGCCTGGTTGGGCGGAAGCCCCGGGTTCTGCTGGCCAGCCAAGGTGTAGAACTCGGGCGAACCAATCATTCCGGCGATCACGTTGTCCGGCCCGCCGTCGGCCTTCCAGACGCTCTTCCAATAGGTCAGGCCGGTGGAGTCGGGCGAACGGCCCAGGAATTCCTCGTAGTAACCTTGGTAGGTGATGCTGCCGAGCTGCCCGCCCCCAATGATCGCGTTCAGCCGCTCGTCGCTTTCGAAAATACCCTGGG
>DATLQY010000055.1:0-2593 GCA_035534975.1 Pirellulales bacterium | reverse complement strand
ATTCCGTCCAACTGGTCGCCGTCATGAGGTCCGGCCTCGGGACGTTCCGAAATCTCGCGGAGCATTCGGAACAGCGCCACGTCGGAGGCCTTGCATTCGGCCGCCATGCAGAGGCCATTGCACTGACTGTGACGCCCTACGAGGCCATCGAACTCGTCGTCACCCAGCATCGCCGTGCCGACATTGGCCAACGGGTGGCCCCCCGCCGGCTGCGCGCCGCGACGGGCCCGTTCCTGCAGCATCCGCGGCCGGTCGGCCGGCGGCGCCAGGAGCATGCGAGGGTCCCAGCGAGGGTGGTCTTCAAGCCAGGCCAGCGTTTCGGGACCGAAGCCCTCCATCGCGGTCGACGGCAAGACGTCCTTGTTCTGATGGTAGAAGTGCCGAATCCACCCGTCGGTGAGGATGATATCGGCGTCGAGGATCTCACCGGTGATCGGGTGCGTGCGGCTGGGACCGATCGCCGTTCCGACGTTGTTGTTCAGCCACCGCACGAAATTGTATTGCACGTCTTCAGGGTCTTTATCCATGTGCTCGCTCGTCACGGCGTCCTGCTGGCGGACCTCGATCGCGTCGCGGATGCCGATCCGCTCGAAGGCCTTGTTCCAGTAGAGGATGCCCTGTTTGACCCAGGGGCGGTAGCGCACCGGCGTGGTTTGCTCGATGTAGAAGACGATGGCGTTCTTGGGAGGACTGAGCTTGAGACTCGGGTCGCGCTTCTCCAGGTGCCAGCGATTGATGTAGCGCACCATGGTGTCGTCGACCTGGTACTTGCCCAAATCGTTGTACGATGTCGTGAAGTAGCCGACCCGTTGATCGGCCGCGCGTGGCTGGTAACCGGTGCTATCGGGAATCACGCTGATCGAATAGTGCAGGATCTTGAGCCGGCCGTCATACATCGGGGCCTCGAAACCCAACTCGACGTTTTGGGGGAAGGCCTTGGCGGTCTTGATCGTGACCAATGCCGGGTTCGAAACCTGGTGGAAACCGCCGAAGAACCGCGCCGCCTGCGCGATCAGCAATGAGCCAAGGTCGATCACGGGACCGCCGCGCGGACTCATCGTGACGATCGGCGTGTCGAGCAACACGCGATCGGTGAACAAGCGTTTGACCGAGCTTTGCGACTCCTGGTCGCCCGTACTGCGCGTCGCGATGTTCGGCTCGATCAGCGCCAAGCGCCGGTCGTATTGCCTCCAGTAAACATAGGCATCGCCTTGCTGCAAGCCCGCGAACGTCTCGCCGCTGGCCACGGTCAGGGCGATGAAGTACTTCCGCTGCATGTAGTCGGGCGGTAGTTCGGCCAGGAGGTGGTTGTCCTTGCGGCGCAACCAAAGCGTGTACATCGTGGGGCCGGGGCCCTTGGTCGAGGTGACTTGTTCATGGCCTTGGACGACGTCGTTAAATGGCGGATATTCCGGCTGCCCGGGCGCCTGGCCCAGTGCCACGCCCGCAGAAATTGCCCAAACCACCCCCGCCGCCGCCATCAGCCCGTGCAATCGCTTCATTGAAGTCGTACCTCACTGGAATATGTAGGTTGATTCCCCTTCGGACTTGCTAACCCTTGACGGTCCTTACAATTGTATGCCTCGTTAGCGGCCCCTTGCAAGCGGCACGTCGCCCCGTCCGACGCTTTTTGCGATGACAGACCACTATAAGGCGTAGGGTAATCGCCGACCGACCCGGTTTTACAAGCCCTTTGCAACAAACGTACACTAGCAATGATAGCACACGATTGGCTCGACGGAGCTAACATGCTGTCGGGCCATTGCTTCGGTCGGATATACGACCTTTCCGGGTGATTGGCAGGCGATTGGCACGCGGGCTGCATTCACGATAGAGAAGTGCGAGGCAAGGTTTTCAACCCATGCAAAGGAGTGTCGTCATGCTTGTTCTGACCAGGAAAACTCAGCAGCAAATCCAATTTGGAGACGATATCGTGGTTACGATTTTGCAGGTCCGGGGACAGTCGGTTCGCGTCGGCATCGAGGCGCCCCGGGGCGTGCGCGTGGTCCGCGGCGAGATCGCGTCGAAGCCGGCCCGCGCCAAGCCCCCCCTTTCACTTGAGCCTGACGTAGCCGAATGTCAAATCTCGAAGACCGATGACGGTGCGACGGTCGCCCGCGCCATGCCAACCCTTGAGCCGACCGCTCATGCCCCCGGCGTGCCCGGAGCGGTGGCCGAAAACTTCTCGTCACGATCGTCGCCGCAGCCGCGAGGCCTCGGCAAGTCGAGGGGATTGTTTCCTCTGTTGCGCGAGCGCGCGCAGTCCCACGCCGCCGTGCGGTCCAGGGAACACGTGGCTCCTGAGATCTTGCGTTCGATGGCGAGCCGAATATGACCGTGGGACATCGCCCCTTGACTACGACGGCGCGCCAAGCTCGACCGCCGCCGCGGCGGGCTTTTTCGCTTCGTCGATGTCATGGGTGATCGGACAAAACGTCTCGATGTCCGTCTGTTGGGACCGAGCTTGAAAAGGGAGCCAATTTCGAGCGTCTGATGGGAGCCACCCAGCCGGCTTTCCTTCCTCGTCTCCTTCCCGCGCGCAATTCCAAAGCTGTCTTCCTTCTTTGTCTCCTTCCTGAAAACGCGCTGTACT
>DATLQY010000054.1:0-9216 GCA_035534975.1 Pirellulales bacterium | reverse complement strand
GGGAATTTGAGGTCGGCGGACAAGAGAAGCACGCAATTCGGATCGAAAAAGAACGGCCTGCCATCCTGGCGGCCATCAGACCCCACATCTATCGCCTGTTCATTGATGGGCAGTTAGCGAGTGAATCGAGTGGTTAAGCAGCCCGTCCGATACACCATCGCGTGCTGGGCGACGTACAACGCGCCGGTGGTGTCGCGTCTTCGTTGGTATTGATCCGCTATCGATTCGCGGATCAAGCCTGACCACCGGGCCGCGACGATTTCTGCGATCACCCTGGCCACCGCCGCCATGTCCGTCATCGCCGGTCTCCGGGTGCTTGCCGGGGGAGGCGGCCATTCAAACGGTGGATTGGGCAGTCGGAAACTGCGTCGTCATGTCCGCTCGTTCCCTCGCCGCTGAGCGGCCATCGACACCGGATGCAAGGTGGCTTGGCGTCATGGACCGCCGGCGATCTGCCCCCAGTCGCCTTCGATGCGTCGGTCGATGTGACCGACGCGCGCAACACATGGCTCCCTTTTCAAGTTCGGCTCCAAGTGCTAGTATTTCGACGAAAATGGCTAACTACCGTTACGTTCGACAACAGATTGTCAGCCGGCAATTCGCGCTGGGTAACAAGTCGCGGGAGGTCCTATGTGGCCGGTGATCCGAAGCATCCTTGCGGTTATCGCTGGTTTCGTCGCTGCCAGCACGGTCATGATGGTCGTGGAGACGGTCAATGGTCGACTTCTCTATCCGGAGATAGGCAAGAGTGCGGAAGGCGTAACGGACCGACAAGAGATCAAGGCGATACTGGCCAGTGCTCCCGTCGGCATGCTCGCGGTCGTCCTTGTCGGGTGGGCGCTGGGGAGTGTGGTCGGCGGATTCCTTGCGACCCTGATAAGCCGAAAGCCGCCAGGCAGGCAAGCCATCGTCCTCGGCGCCTTGCTCACTCTGGCTGGCGTCGCAAACAACCTCATGCTGCCTCCTCCATTTTGGTTCTGGATCGCCACGTTCGCAGTTCTTCTGCCGCCGACGTACGTCGGCGCGCGGCTTGTTCCGCGGCAGACGCCTGTTGGGGCCGCCTCGGGCGGATAGCCGCCGAAAACTCTTGCCGCGTCGGCCGCGATGACGTGATTCATGCCCAAAGTCGAACTCCTCATTAACGGCCCCGCCGATGCCTCTTGGACCGTTGCCTTGGCCCACGGGGCCGGGGCCGCCATGGACACGCCGCTCATGACGTGCTTTGCCGTGGGGCTTGCGAACCGTGGCTTCCGCGTAGCGAGATTCGAATTCCCGTACATGGCCCAACGGCGAAAGTCAGGCAAGCAGCGCCCACCGGATCGCGAGCCCGTGCTGCTCGACACCTGGCGGGCGGTGATCGAGGAGCTCGGCCATGAAAAGCTCGTGATCGGTGGCAAGTCGATGGGCGGCCGAATGGCCAGCATGGTGGCGGACGAAGCCCAGGTTGCCGGGCTGGTTTGCCTCGGCTATCCCTTCCATCCGGCCGGCGACTCAGGGCGGCTGCGGGTCGAACACTTGAAGGCCCTCAAGACGCCGACGTTGATTCTCCAAGGCGCCCGCGATCCGTTTGGCAGCCAGGAGGAAGTCGCCGGCTATGACCTCTCGCCGGCGATCCGGTTGCATTGGCTGACCGATGGTGACCACGACTTCAAACCTCGGCGTGCTTCGGGGAAAAACCACGAGGCAAACTTGGCAGAGGCGATCGACGTCTTCGAACAGTTCATCGATTCATTGCCGTCAGGAGGCTCGCGTGCAATAGGGCCGAAGCCGTGATACCCACTGAACGGCAGAAGCGATGGCTGGAGATCGACGGTGAACTGTGTCGGTGCTCAATCCTTATGAATTTCGCGCAACAGATCAGCCCGTTCACGCGACATTTCGTCGACGGCTTTCTGCAATTCTTCCATGCGAAGCTGGTACCGCTCCAATTGGCTCTTCAGCGACGCCTGCTCGTCAGCGCGCTTCTGGTGCGGCACCACTCTGTTCCATGTATTCAGGGACGCGCCGCTTTGGTGTGCGTTGCTGTGGCAACTCAGGCAGTTGGTGGATCGATGGACTTGCACGAAATTATTCCGCTGTGTGTTCCAGGCCGCCATTGGCGCACCATAGCTGCTGCTGCCTGTCGCCGCTTTCGCCCAATGGACCTTGCCCTGGGAATCGAGAATTCCCACAGCGTCAATCTCGTTCCAACCTGGGACCGCTGCGGAGGCGAGCGCCAGTTTCACGGCCACGACCTCCCGCTGATCAGATAGCGGGACGCTGAAAACGCCGGCGTTCGTCGCCGCTTCGGGTTTCCGGCCCGTAAAAAAGGCGAACTCCTTGCCGGTCGAGTCGTAGCAGATAACGTCGCGAACCGCTCCCGGATTGAACGATTCGTAGATCAGGATGGCGACGGCATTGCCATCACGGCGGCCGCGTGGACCGGGGCCAGACCAGGAATGGCCAGGGCGGCGAGCATCTGGGCATAGGCCCGCGGATCGTTGACGTGCGCCAGCACCACCTCGTCGCAACAGTGTTCCCGTTCGAGCCGAACCGAACGCGATACGAGCCACACGGCCGGATGGAAAAACAGCGCGGCTTCGATGATCCGCTGAACAAGATTGACGAGGTTGTCCCACCGCCGCACATGGGCCAATTCGTGCAGCAGGATCATCTCGATTTGTTCGGCGGATTGACCGTCGAGCACCGCCGCCGGCAGCAAAATGAGCGGCCGTAGCACCCCAACCAGCATCGGCGCGATCACGCGCTGCGAGAACGCGATCGCGACGGGACGAGCAATGTGCAGAGCGGCGCTTAGCCGCCGGCAAGCCTCGTTGAGCTCGCCGGTCGCCAGGCTTCGACTGCGGCGACGGAGTCGTTCGGCGCCAACCAGCCCACAACCCAAAAAGACGAACATCAGCGGTGCGCCCGTCAACCAAATCCAGGGCGCGAACTCCGCGGCGCGCGCCAGCCAGGCGTGCGCCTCCGCGGACAGAGCGTCCGAGGCTGAAATCGACGCCGTGGGCGCCGAGGGCGGGCCCAAGGAATCAATCGCCATGCCGGACTCCGCCGTGCCGGACACCATGTTCGGTGCGGGCGTTGTCGGTGCGGGCATGGTCGGCAGCGGTGCTGAAGCCGCGTCCATCGACAGATTCGCCGGCGTCGGAGCCTGCTCGAGTTGCCGGCGGAACAAGTCGATCGGCGCCGCGGCCAATGCCAAGAGCGCCACGATGCTCGCCACGTACAGCGCTTGCGGCCCCGACCACCGCAGCAGCGATCGCAAGCCCCAGGCCGACAGCCCGATCGCCGTCCCGACCCAGAGAAAATGCACCACCGTCCAGCCCACAGCGAGCCACAGCCGTTGATCGACGGAACCTATTGCCACGGCGAAGAGAGCGGTGTTCATGACGATTTGTCTCCGCGTTTGGGTTTTGGGGATTCCGCTGCCGTCAAGAGTTGCTGCAGCTCGCGGCGTTGGGCGGCGGTCAACTGCCCGCGGGCCACCAGATGTGCCATGAGCCTGCTGGCCGAACCGTCGAACAACCGATCGACGAGCTTACCCACGAGACCGTTGGCGGCTTCGTCGCGCGAGACTGCTGCCGACCAAGAATACCCTCTCGCACCATTCGTCCGCCGCACCAGCCCCTTTTCCAACATCACGCCGAGCATGGTGGCGACGGTGGTCGTGGCAACCTTGCGCCGGACGCACAGCGCGGAGTGGACGATGCGGAGCTCGGCCGGTCCCGTTTCCCAAAGCACGCTCAGGATTTCCAATTCGCCGTCGGTCGGCTGCTCGCTGGCAGGTCGGGCCATTTCAGGCTCCTTTCGTGGGATCGTTCTCCGCAGCAACGCTAATTCTAACGAATTAGAATATCCTGTCAAGAGGGCGGCGCCTCAGGGGCAGATAAAAATTCGGCCTTGCGGCGTTTGGAGGCTTATCCCAGTTTTGTAACGCCACAACGAGGGCTTGCCCCTCGTTGTTCTACACACCTTTTGTAGCGACCGGATGCCGGTTTGCCCCGTTCACGGGGCTTCCGCGCAGCGGTATTCGGCCCGGCGTTTACGCCGGGTTCGCAAGCCGCCCCACTTGACTTTCTTCCAGCCCCGTTCACGGGGCTTCCAGGATGGCTTAAGCCAAGCAAATGGTAAGCCCCGTGAACGGGGCTGAATACACAATAATGTGCGTCCAGTTTCCCCGGCATGAATGCCCGGGGCAATGACCGCTTAGCGGGAGACCCCGTGAACGGGTCGGTGCATCACTCGCGACTTGTGTGCCGGCGCGAGCGGAGCACCTCGGCGCGAACTCTGCGGCCACTGCGACCCTCCTCATCGAATAGGAGCGGTTACGATGCTCGAAATCGCATGGTTTATGCAGTATGCTCTTCCTTCCCGCCTTCGGCGGATTTCGACCCAGGCTCGACATCGTTGAATGCTGACCATCGACGGTTCACAAGGCGAAGGCGGCGGACAGATCCTGCGGACGTCGTTGGCGCTGGCCATGATCACGGGCACGCCCGTCCGAATCAACCGCATCCGCGCCGGCCGGCGAAAACCAGGACTGCTTCGGCAACACTTGGCAGCGGTACGCGCCGCGGCCGAAATTTGCGGGGCCGACGTCGCCCGCGACCGGCCAGGCTCGTGCGAGATCGAATTCGAACCCGGCCCGGTCCGACCGGGCGATTACGCTTTCGACATCGGCTCGGCAGGCAGCACCACCCTCGTTCTGCAAACCGTCCTGCCGCCCTTGATGCTCGCGGCCGGCCGCTCGACGGTCGCACTCACCGGTGGAACGCACAACCCGCATGCCCCTCCCGTCGTTTTTCTTGAGCGGGCCTTTCTCCCACTGATCAACCGCATGGGGCCAAGGGTCACTGTTTCGCTCAAGCGCCCCGGCTTCTACCCGGCGGGAGGAGGACGGATCGACGCGGCGATCGAACCGTCCGGCAAACTCACGCCGATCGAGCTGGCCGAACGCGGCCCGATCCGGCGACGGCTCTGCCGTGCGTTTTCGGTGGGCTTGCCCGCCCATATTGCCCAGCGCGAGCTTGCCACGGTCAGTCGCCTGCTCGACTGGCCCCAGGAATGTCTCCTTGCGTGTACCTGGGAGGGCGACGCCGGACAACGGAACAAGGCTCAAGGAAACACCGTGACGATTGAGATCGAAAGCGACCAGGTGACCGAGGTCTTCACGGGCTTCGGCCAGCGAGGCGTGCGGGCCGAGGACGTGGCTGAGACCGCCGCGAACGTGGCCCGCCGCTATCTCGAGGCCGGCGTGCCCGTCGGCGAGCACCTGGCCGATCAACTGCTACTGCCTCTGGCGCTCGCCCGCGGCGGCGCCTTGATTACCATGCCGCTGACGAGCCACGCGACGACGAATATCGATGTGATTGGGAAGTTCCTGGACGTGAAGATCGCCGTTCGTAAGGAGTCGGACGAGCGGTGGAGGGTCGAGATCGGATAGGATTTCGGATTTCGGATCGCGGATTTCGGATTCGATGCGGCCATCCCTGGAAGGCAGAATCCGGCGAATTGGGTTTTGTCTCCGTTTTGCTCCCCGCTCCCCGCTCCCCGCTCCAGGTTCCGCGCTCCGCGCTCCGCGCGGGTCGATTGCCCGTCCGCTTTTCGCCCATTACACTGGGTCCATGTCCGCGCGTCGCCGCATTCTGCTCGTCCAACTCCCCATTCCGCCGGTCGGTCCCGATCCGATCCGAGGGAACGTGCCGTTGGCGGCCGGCTATCTGAAACTCCTGGCTCGCAGTCGAGGGCTGGAATCGTACTACGATATCGAGATCCTGGCGATGGCCGCGGCGAACACGCTCGGCGACCAGGGGCTTGTTGAAGCGATCCTGATGCGCGGGCCGTTCCTGGTCGGATTCACCTGCTATCTCTGGAACATCGACCGCACGCTTTGGATTGCCGCGCGGCTCAAGGAGCGGTGCCCGGACCTGCGCGTGGTGCTCGGCGGGCCGGAAATTACCGCCGACAACGCCTGGGTGCTCGAACAAATGGCGGTTGATTACGCCGCGATCGGGGAGGGAGAACAGACGTTTTGCGAGCTGCTTCAGGCACTGGTCGAGCGGCCGGCGCCCACGGGGCCGATCGACGGATTGTACGTCGCCGGCGCCCTCGCGGCCGGCGAAAGCCCGCGAATGCCGGCGTTTCGCCGCCCGCTGGCGAACCTGGACGAAATCTCGTCGCCTTACCTGGCGGGCATTCTGGACGCCGCCGACGAACGGATGCTGCTCTTGGAGACCATCCGCGGCTGCGTGTTCAAGTGCAAGTTCTGCTATTACCCCAAGAGCTACGACAGCCTCTATTTCTTGTCGGAAGAGAAGATCACGGCCAACCTCGAACACGCCCGGCGGCACGGGGCGCGCGAGGTGGTGCTGCTCGACCCGACGCTCAACCAGCGCCGCGATTTCGATGCCTTCCTGCGGCTGTTGGCCCGCGCAAACCCCGAGCGGCAGTTCACCTTTTTCGGTGAGTTGCGGGCCGAGGGAATCACCCCCGCGACGGCCCGCTTGCTGCGAGAAGCGAACTTCACTGAAGTCGAGATCGGCTTGCAGTCGATCGATCCGCTCGCCCAGGAACTGATGGACCGCAAGAACAATCTCAAGGCGTTCGAACGCGGCGCTCGGGCGATGCTCGACGCGGGGATCGACGTCAAGGTCGATCTGATCGTCGGCCTGCCGGGCGACACGGTCGAATCGGTTCGGCGCGGGCTTGATTACCTTTGTTCCAGCCGGCTCTATTCGACGGTCCAAGTATTCAACCTGGCCGTCCTGCCCGGCACCGCCTTCCGGCAAGAGTCGGAGGAATTGGGCCTCAAGTTCCAGCCGCGTCCGCCCTACTACGCGCTTGGGACGCCGACCTTGCGCTTGGAAGACTTCTACGATCTCCTGCACGAGGCCCAAGAGCGGTTGGGAATCGAGTACGACCCGCTGCCACCGCCGACCTTGGAATTTGCCGACGACGCATCCCGGCGCTGCCTGCGGCTTGATTGCGACGAAGAAGGCCCACGGACTGCCTTCTGGCCCGCGCCGACCGAACGGGGGCAGGCCCTCACCCTCTGGCTTCGCTCGCGCGATTTCCACACGCGACGCTTGCGCGCGGCCGAGGCCATCGAACGGGTGCTGGCCGACAACCCATTCACGACGCTGCAAGTGGTGCTCGAGCCGACGGGCGACCCGCGCCGGCTTACGGCAACGGCGCTCGATGCGCTTGCCCGCGCCTGTTTTCGCCAACCGACGTACCTCGACCGTTTCTACGCCGTGCAACCGGGGCGACCCAAGGGAGCGAAGCGGCTGGTGGTCCTGGCGCCGCGCCAATGGCGCGCCGCGATCGGCGCCCACTGGATTGACGAAGTGGGCGAGTACGGCGCGCTCGTTTGGCGCGGGGTGCCGACCGCTGGTGAGGAACTGGAATCGCACGAATACGCTTTTGCGGACGCCCAGTCAACATCGTAGGTCCGGGAGGCCGCGGGAGTTAGAACGCTCGAATGACCACGGCCGCCACCAAGCTCATTGCCCTGCTGAAACCCAAGCGTACCTGGTTTCAATTCAGCCTCAAGGGATTGATGGTGCTCGTGGTCGTCGCCGCCGTGGCGAGCGGCTTGCTCAAGTGGCAGATGGTCCACAAGCGGAGAGAGCGCGCGGCAGTCGCCGAAGTCGCAAAGGTCGGTGGGCTGGTTGAGTACGACTGGCAACTAACCCTGGAAGCCGATTCACCGAGGGCCGCGGGGCTCCGGGCACTTTGCGGCGACGACTTCTTTTCGAGTGTGGTGCTGATACAAATCAGCACGAACAAAATCAACGATGAATGGCTTGCTCACCTCGAGCCTTTGGCCCAACTCTCACAGGTGTCAATTCATTCCAAGCGCATTACCGACGCCGGCGTGCAATACTTGACGAAGTTCAAGAAGATTACGCTGTTGTCGATTGGTGGAACCGGCATAACCGACGCCGGCCTGGTCCATCTCAAGCGGCTAAGGAGGCTCTTGTACTTAAACCTCGCCAGCACCGCCGTAACCGACGCGGGCGTTGCCGAACTGCAAGAGGCCCTGCCCAACTGCCGAATCGACCGATGACCACCGCCGCCGCCAAGGCGCGGCGTGCCTACTCTTGTTCCCAGCTTGATGCCGACGCAGGTGTCCAATACGTGCTTTCATGGGTTGCGGGCGTCGCGGATCAACTCGACCGCCACTTCCACGGTTCCAATGCGTCGCCGAAGCTCCTCCCGTATTTGGTCCATTTCATCGCAGGCTTTCCGCATCGCTTCGGGGTCGCGGATGCCCTTGGCGGCCCGATCGGCCGCATCTTGCATTCGCGCCATGACGTCCGCCGGGATGGTGCTTGTCGCGCTCATATGGTCATTGTGCGGTCTCTTGGGGTGAGAGTCAACGCCGCTCGGCGCGTCCAGGCCGGCCGATGGCTTGACGCCAATCTTGCGGCCCGCCACAATTCCACAAATCCCTGATCGGCAAAGCCAGCAGTATGACCATCGCAGCCTGCTACCTCTCGAACGAAGGTGTGGTTTTCGGCGCCGACAGCACGACGACCACGGCAATCGAGGGCGACGAACACCATTTCAATTACGGTCAAAAGGTCTTCGAAGTCGGCGAGGGTCAATCCTTGGCGATATCGACCTGGGGCCTTGGCGCCTTGCCCGATGTCAGTTACCGCACCCTGGTCGCACGGTTCGCAGATCAGTTGGCGGCGGCGCCGTCCGTCTCGGTGCTCGACGCGGCGTCGCGATGGAGCAACCTGTTTTGGTCGGAGTACTCCGCACAGCTTGCGGTGGCGCTCCAGAGGTTTCGTGAGCTAACGGCCAAGACGAATCGAACGGCCGATGAAAACCAGGAGCTCGCCCAACTTAGCCACAACACGATCGTCGGTCTTTGCATTGGCGGCCACTTAAAAAAGGATCGAACGCCCGAAGCATTCGAGCTGGTTTTTTCGTTCGATCAAGCTGTTCCACCTTCGCCCAAACCTCTGCTACCAGGGGTTGCATCGTTCCAGGGATGGCCGGTGATGATCAACAGGCTGATTTGGGGAATCGACGCCGAAGTCTACACGGCCATCCTCAATTCCGGCAAATGGGCCGGGTCGGAGGACGAGCTCGTGGAGGTGGCCTTGTCAAAACGGTTCATTCAGCCCAACATCCTCCCACTTCGGGAAGCAATAGACTTCATCCACTCGGCCATCTATACTACCATCAAGGCCATGAAGTTCTCGCAGT
>DATLQY010000053.1:0-3996 GCA_035534975.1 Pirellulales bacterium | reverse complement strand
ATGACTGATCTTGCGGATGTTTTGGCGAGTGGTTAGTTCTGTAGGAACGCCCTCCGTGGCGTTCCGGGAAGCGGGTGCGACGTCGTCTGGCAGCACACGCCAGCGCCACGGAGGGCGTTCCCTACAGAGGCTACGTTGGAGGAGAACGACTAGTGAATCGCGGCAAAGCAGTCAAGCTGGCTCGCTGGTTGAGTTGTTGTCTCGCCATGGCGGCGTTGGTGGTTTTGGCACTTTGGCTCAATCCCTGGCAAGGGCGGTTGCTGGCGCGACGTTGGGAGGCCCGCTGGACGACTGTCCGCGACGATGAAGCCACGGATTTGGCCGAACGCATCGCGGCCCTGGGAACCGACGGAATTGAAGCGTTGGTCGCGGGCATGGGTTCGCCGCGCGAGAGCGTGGTCGCGGCGGCTCGCCAGGCGCTGTGCCGCGAGGTCAACCGTTGGGAGCGTTTGCCCGCCGGCGAAGCGAGCTTGAAGCTGGCCATACTGATCGAGTCGTTGGCCGCGCATTCCGAACGACTCAGCCCGCCGGCTCGCGCGACCGCCGCGGATCTGGCTGTGCGGGTGTTGCTGTGGCCCACGGACGGCGCCGTCGTCGAACGCAGTCGACTGGTGGCTGATTGTACGCGAGTGCTCAAGGCATCGCACGGCCGGCCGACGAATCACACGGTCCGTCAGGAGCCCCGTCGGCTACGTGCGACTCAGCGCCGCGGGCCTGTGCAACTCGTCTCGTTCGAGGAACCTGCCGGTCCGACCGCGCCGCGTGATATTGAACGGGCCGGCCATCATCTGCCGATCGACCTTGTCGAGGTGCAACCGCTCGAGCGAGCGCTGGCAGACGACGCGGCGGGGGCGTTAGCCGAGCACGGGCCGCCGCGGCGATTGGTGCCCGATCCGGCGGCCGGTCGGATAGCACCGGGTGCCAAGCCTCGAACGTCGAGACCTTGAAAACCCGCCCCACGGCGAGACAGCCTGTCTCGTTTCCGGGCGGCCCGTTGTTTATACTTCACGCGGCTGGCAATGAGACATTTTGCCACGAGACAGTGGTGGCTGGCGGCAGAGCGTCAGCGATGCCCCGGCTCGTGGGGCAAGTTTCCAACCTGCCATCCAACTCGCAATGGCACCCTTGGAAACCTGCCCCACGGGCTCTACCCCAGCCACCGTGAACTTCTCATTCTCGGCCGCGTAAAATATAGAGGATCTCAGCGATGCCGGCTCGACGTGTTCTATCGTTGTGGCTATGCGCCCTCGTGTGCCTCGGTCGTCTGCCACCGACGACGCACGCGGCGGCCGCGGAACCGGAGGCCAAGGTTTACGTGGTACTTTGGTTCGACACTGAAGACTACCTCCTGCCGGCCAGCGACGACGCGGCGCTGCGCGTGGCCGAGTTTCTCACGGGCGAGGGGATCAAGGCGACGTTCAAGGTCGTGGGTAAGAAAGCCCGCACGCTCAAGCGTCGGGGGCGGGACGACGTGATCGCCGCGCTGGCCCGGCACGAGATCGGCTACCACTCGAACTACCATAGCGTGCAGCCGACGCCGGCCTTGTACCTTGCCCCCTTGGGCTGGGACGACGGGGTCGCCGAGTTCGATCGCCGCGAGCGGGCGGGCTTTGACGACGTCGGGCGCATCTTCGGCCAACAACCCACCTGCTACGGTCAACCGGGCAGTTCGTGGGCTCCGCAGTCATACGGTGCGCTGCGCCTTTGGGACGTTGGCGTTTACCTCGACGCCGGAAACCACCTGCGGCTCGACGACCGGCCGCATTACTACTGCGGCGTGCTGACACTTTACAAGTTGGCGCATACGCTCCGCACGGGCCTGGCGGGCGACCACGAATTGCGCGCGGCCGAGGACCGGTTTCAACAGGCGCGGCAAGCGCTTCTCGACGAAGGGGGCGGCGTGGTGAGCATTTTCTATCACCCCTGCGAATTCGTCCACAAGGAGTTCTGGGACGGAGTCAACTTTCGCGATGGGGCCAATCCGCCGCGTGAGACGTGGAAGCTCCCGCCCGCCAAGTCGCCCGAGGAGAGCGCCGTCGCCTACCGCACGTTCGAGAGCTACATTCGGTTCATCCATGGTTTTCCCGGGGTGCGGTTCATCACGGCCCGCGAGGCGGCGAAGCTCTATCGCGACCGCGCGCGCGGCAGGAGTTTTTCGGCTGACGAGCTGAGGACCATTGCGACGCGGGCCGCTGACGGAGTGACATTCCAGCGGCGCGACGACGATGCGCTTTCGGCGGCCGAGGCATTCTGGCTCGTCCATGAGTGGCTTGCGCGGAAGCTCACCCAGGTTCCGGCCGAGTCGCTTACATTAACATCATCGCCGTTGGGTCCCACAAGCGCCGCGCCGGCGATGGCCGAAATCGTCACGGCCGATTGGAGCCAGT
This sequence comes from Pirellulales bacterium, assembly GCA_035534975.1. Classification (GTDB taxonomy): domain Bacteria; phylum Planctomycetota; class Planctomycetia; order Pirellulales; family JAICIG01; genus DATKSN01. The sequence goes on along the minus strand of DATLQY010000053.1, from coordinate 1,609 downwards.
TCGAGCGCACGGTGGCCGACGTTTCGGACGCGCTGGCGCGCCAGCGGCGGATTCCGAGCGCGGTCTGGCTGGGAAGCGCGGTCGTGACGCCCGAGAGCTACTACGTTTCTGCGGCGCGTGTGGCCGCCGATTTGTTGGCCGGCCGGCCCGCCCCGGCGATGGTCGAGTTCCGCCCGGCCGCGTTGGAGGCCGCGAGATACGTGGCCGACGACGGGCCGGAGCTGTGGGGCTGGGTCATCTTTCCTCGCAACCATCGTGCGCCGGCGATGATGGAGCTGGCCAAGCGGCAAGCCTGGACGATCAAGCCCGCGCTCATCGATCGGGACATGGCCGAATGACTATTGTAGACCTCGAAACAAGCACCAATCATCGCGTACGCGTCGTCCTTGCCCCCCATTCGTGTGATTCGTGTGATTCGTGGACCACTTGCCCCGTGAACGACGCCGGTCTTCGTTGCCAAGACACTCCTGGTAGATCGGCTCGCCGAAACCATATCCCACTTCGTGGTAGACCTCGAAACAAGCACCGATGATCGCGTACGCCTCGTCCTTGTAAATCAACTCCATGATCGTCCTCACTTACAATAAAGTGAATTAATATATGCCTGTTAAAATTCCATTGTCCTACCTCCACTCCCATTCGTTTGATTCGTGTAATTCGTGGACCACTTGCTCCGTGAACGACGCCGGTCTGCTGTTTCCAAGGTGCGTCGCAGCAGGTACTTCGCGGCGTCGCTTATGTCTGTCCACGAATCACACGAATGGCACGAATAAGAAAACGATCACCCGCTTCGATGCCAAATTCCACCGGTCGGCGCGTTCCACCGCCATACGTGAACGCTTGTTTCGACATTTCGAAGAACGCTACGCCGCTTCAGTTTGGCATTGATGCGGGTGATTGAAAAGCATCGCGTGAAAGGCGTTGCGGTGCATGATGCCTAGATTTGTCGGATCATCAAGTTGAAGACCAGGTAAATGATCAGAATCGCTAGCAGGTAACCCGCCAGCGCCTTCCGGCTTATTTGGTTGTTTATGGTCAGGATATCCGTCGCAGCGCCGCCCAATTCAAGGATTAGGAAAAGGACTACGACGACGATGGCGATGAGCAGGTGAATCACGGTCGTAAGCTTCGCAGGCGGAACTGGGTGCGGGACATGGGGGGCCGCTCAAAAATCCACGAATCACACGAATGTTCGATGAGGATGCCCTCATTCGTGGAATTCGTGCGATTCGTGGACCGTTCAGTCTTTGGTTGCGGCCGAAGGCCGCGCTGGAACATCCCCGGACCAAGCGCCGATTGCTCGACGATTGCGTCTCCCTGGCTGCGTTTCGCCTTGGCCTTCATCTTGGCGTCCCTCGGATCGAGAACTGAAAGCCGGGTGGGTATGGCAGCGTCACTTCTTCCGCTTTAGCTCGAAGACGGCCTTCCCGGCCTCTTTACCGTCGATGTAGTGCGTCCATTCGGCCTTGAGCGTGTCCTTGTTCACGAAGGTGTAGGTCACTGGGACCGAGCTTGAAAAGTGAGCCACTTTCGAGCGGTTTGAGGGAGCCGATCCGGGCTCTGGGCGGCTGCCGCGGGGGCGTTGGGCGGGGAACCGCGCCGCTCGGCA
>DATLQY010000052.1:0-6447 GCA_035534975.1 Pirellulales bacterium | reverse complement strand
CCTTCCCAGGCCTCAGCCGAGAGGTCGCCCCCTCGACTGCTGGGTCAGCTACATGTCGAACGAGCAATTTACATGGTTCAGCTCCTTTCAGCTAAACTAGATCAACCAAGCTTCGCCTGGCGCACCAGGATTGCAGGATTGACAGGATGGGTTCGGAACCATGTTCACTTCCGTTCGTGACCCTTCTGCCTCAATCTGCGCAATCTGCGGTTCACGCTACGGACGCAAACAAGTGGTAGGAAGATGGCATCCGGACTTCACGCAACTCATCGACGGAGTTATCAAAGCTGGGCTCGCCCGGGTCGCGGGTGACCAACGCGAGTGCCCCAATCAGGTTCATGACCTCGTCATCGAATAGTTGGCTTTTCGCGGCCCTGCATTTCCAAAAAAACTCAGCCCATTCACGGTCGATCTTCTGGCTGAAATACTTTCGGGTCGTTACCTTTTTACCATCCAGTTCACGATTTACATCCGGTAGCAATTCCTCGATTCTATTCGCCAGGCGCGCTTTGAAGACTTCAAAAGTCGTCAGCGGCTTCCGTGCGTTCGCCGCTACACTAACGTCACCCCGAAGGTGAATGCATGATCCAAGTCGTCGATTTCCACAAGCAGTACCGCGAGACCGTGGCCGTTTCGGGTTTGAGCTTCGACGTGCCCGGCGGCGCCGTGCTGGGCTTGCTTGGGCCGAACGGAGCCGGGAAGACAACGACGCTGCGCGTCCTGGCCGGCATCATACCGCCCACGCGCGGGCGGCTGTTGGTCGCAGGGCACGACGTGTCGGCCGACCCCGTGGCGGCCAAAGGGCAACTGGCCTATGTGCCCGACGATCCCAAGCTGTTCGACACGTTGACCGTCTGGGAGCACTTCCAGTTCATTGCCGCCGCCTACCGCGTGGCCGATTTCAGCGCCGCGACGACGAAGCTCTTAGAGCAATTCGAGCTGGTCGAGAAGCGCGACACGGCGGCGCAGGAATTGTCGCGCGGCATGCGGCAGAAAGTGGCGGTTTGCTGCGCGTACTTGCACGAACCGCGGGCCATCCTCTTCGACGAGCCGCTCACCGGTCTCGACCCGCGCGCGATTCGCACGCTCAAAGACTCGATCGTCGCGCGTTCGGCGGCCGGGGCTGCGGTCATCGTAAGCTCGCACCTCTTGTCGCTGGTCGAAGACCTGTGCAGCCACCTGTTGATCCTGCATCGCGGGCGAAGCCTGTTCTGCGGCCCCATCGCCGGCGCGCGTTCGGCGTTCGCAGGCCTCGCCCCCGATGCCTCATTGGAAGAGGTGTTCTTCCGTGCGACGGAAGGGGGTTAGCCGATGCAGCGGGCGCTTTGGACACTGATGAAGCTCCGTTGGCGTGCCGCCGGCCGTCGTTTGCTGCGGCAAGGGAAGACGGTCCGCGGTGTGTTTGCGCTGCTCGTTTGGCTGGGGATGATGTCGCCCTTGTGTTGCGGGTTCATCGGTGCTTTGGTGCAATCGGATGCCTTGATGGCCCCGGCCAGGCAGTTTACATGCGAGTTCGCCCCCTTGGGCATGTTCCTGATGTGGCTCCTGGCGCTGGCCCTGTCGGCCGGCGACAAAGCCCTGGTGTTCAGCATGGCCGAGGTCGATTTCCTGTTCGCGGCGCCTTTCAAGCGGCGCGATTTGATTGCCTACAAGATCCTGTCCAGCGCACCGAACGTGCTGCTGCTGGCTCTGATGTTTTCGATCATGGGCCGCTTCAGCTATCACTTTTGGATAGCGGGCTTCGTGGGCCTCGTACTCGGAATTGGTTTCCTGCAGTATTCGCTGGTGGCCTGGGCCTTGACCCGCCAGACGGTGGCCGAACGGGCGTACAACCTGACTCGCAAACTGCTGCTTTGCGGCGTGTTGGTCGCCGTGGCCGCGGGGCTGGGCCGAGCGCTGGCGAACCGGGAATTGACCGATTGGCGTGGCCTGGCCGCCGATTTCCGCGAATCGTGGGCGGGCAGTTGTCTGTTGGCGCCGTTCGAGGTGTTCAGCCGCGCGGTTACGGCCGAGCGAATGTTTCCCGACGCGGCCGGCTGGTGCCTCACGGGACTGGCGATCGACGTGGCGCTGGTCGTACTGGTGATGAGCTTAGACTCCAACTACCTGGAGGCCGCGGCGAACGCGAGCCGCAAACGCTACGAAATGGCCGAGCGCGTGCTTCGCGGTAACTGGTCGGGAATGCGCAAAGTCCGTGTCAAGCTGCGGCTGCCGCCGCCGCGTTGGCTGGCCGGTGCCGGGCCGGTCGCCTGGCGGCAGACGCTGCACTTGCTGCGGACCTCGGTCAATTTGCTCAACGCGGCGCTTGTGGCGGCCGGGATCTGTGTCGTGGTGCCGTTGTTCCACGATACGCCCGGCACCAGGTTGGCCGTGTGGATCGTCACAGACTACCTGGCCGGCATCAGCTTGTGTTTCGCTTGCTTCCTGCCGTTTGGTTTGCGGGCCGACGTCGACCGGCTCGATGCGTTCAAGGCGCAGCCGTTGCCTGAATTGGCGACGGTGGTTGGCGAGTTGGTTCCACCGGCGATTCTGATGTCGCTGATCGAGATCGTGTTGCTCAGCGCGGGGGCGGTGATCCAAGCCGGGCAATGGCTTGTCGTTCCAGCCGCGGTGTGCTTCGCGCCACCGGCCAACTTGCTCTTGATCGCGTGCGACAACCTGTTGTTCCTGCTGTTTCCCTATCGCACGGCGATGGGCGCGGCGGGCGACATGCAGTCGGCCGCTCGCCAGATGTTGTTGATGATGTTGCGGGTGCCCGTATTCATGTCGTTGGCCGGCGCGGTGGGTGGTGCAGGCGCGCTCGCATGGGTCGTCACCGGCGAATCGTGGCCGGCCTTCGCCGCCGCCGCGTGGTTCGTGCTCTGGTGCGAGGTCGCGCTCTTGATCGCCGCCTGCACTTGGGCCTTCCGGCGGTTCGACGTGAGCCTCGAGACGCCGGGCGAATAGCTTGTCAGCCGGCAGGGATTGGGCTAACGTAAGTCGAATCGGAACTTGTAGATACATGATGCGACTCAACTCATTTCTTGGATTCGCCTTGTCGTGGCTGCTCGCCGCGGTCCCGCTGGCTTCTGCGCCCGCGGCGGCGGCCGAGGGACCGCTCGCCGCGGCGAGGCAGCTTCTTCTTGCGGGCAAGTACGCCGAAGCCGAAGATGCCTACGCGAAGCTGGTCGCCGATGAACCCGTAGCCGCCGCCTTGGGACATGCCCGCTGCCGGGCGGCCGTTGGTAAGCTCGATGAGTCGGCCGCTGCGCTAACCACAGCCCTCGCAGAGCATCCCAAGGCAACCGAGTTGCACGCCGAGCTCGCCAAGCTGGCCTTCGAGCGGGGCGACTATCCAAGCGCGCGGGCCGCGGTCGATGAGGCGCTAAAGCTTGAGGCCGATTCTCTTTTGGCCCGCTGGATTCAAGCGGAACTGTTCCGCACCGCCGGGCGGCTCAACGAGGCCGACGCCGCCTACCAATGGTTCGTCGACTACTATAACGATCATGACGTCACGTCGCCTGAGGCCATGCGCTTCGTCGGCTTGGCGGCGGCGCAATTCGCCCGCTGGCACCGGCTGACCAAGCAGTTCTCGTTCCTGGTCAACGATCTTTATCCCGATGCCCTGAAGGTCGACAAGACCTACTGGCCGGCCCATTTCGAGACCGGACTATTGTTCCTGGAGAAGTACAACCAGGCCGAGGCGGCCCGCTCGCTGAAGCAGGCCGCCCTGCTCAATCCGAACGCCGCCGAGGTCCACGCCGCGCTGGCTGCGCTGGCACTGCAGAATTATCAGCTCGACGACGCGCGGAGGTCCATTGAACGCAGCCTGGAGCTGAACCCTCGGTTGGCCGCGGCGCACCGGGCGCGAGCCGACCTTTCGTTGGCCAATTTCGAAGCTGCCAAGGCGGTCGAATTGCTTGAGGCGGCCGTCCCGCTCAACCCGGTTGCGGAAGAGACGCTGGGCCGGTTGGCGGCGGCTTACGCCGTGGTCGACGGACTGACCGACGACCCAGCCGGTATCCGCTTCGGCAAGTTGTTGGCGGAGGTCGACCAGCGCAACCCGCACGCCGGAGAGTTCTACTTTGCTTTGGCCACGGGCTTGGACACGACCCGCCGCTTTCCCGCCGCGGCCCGCTATTATCGTGAAGCGGTCGAGCGGATGCCGCAGCTTACGGCCCCACGCGGGGCCCTGGGATTGATGTACATGCGGCTGGGCGACGAAGCCCAGGCCAAGAAGCTGCTCGACGAATCGTTCGCGGTCGATCCGTTCAACGTGCGCGTCGACAACAGCCTGAAAGTGCTCGAAGTGCTCGACGGTTACGCGCTGTTGGAAACCGAACACTTCGCGATCAAGTTCGATCGCGGGCGCGACGAGCTGTTGGCCCGCTACGCCGCGAACTTCCTGGAAACCGAGGTCTACCCGGAGCTGGTCAAGCAGTTCGGCTTCGAGCCGGAAGCGAAATCGCTGTTCGAAATCTTCTCGAGGGCCCGCAACACCAACGGTCATGGCTGGTTCAGCGCCCGGATGATCGGGCTGCCGTACGTCGGCACGGTGGGGGCCTGCGCCGGGAAGATCGTGGCCCTGGCCAGCCCCAATGACATGCCCAAGAAGTACAACTGGGCTCGCGTCTTAAAGCACGAGTTCGTTCACGTGCTCAATTTGCAGCAGACCCGGTTCAATATTCCCCACTGGTTTACCGAAGCCCTGGCGGTCGAAAGCGAGGGACTGCCGCGGCCGCAGATTTGGAACGATCTGTTGGCCGAACGCGTGCCCAAGAGAGAGCTCCTGAATCTCGACACGATCAACTTGGGCTTCATCCGACCCAAGTCGGGACTCGACTGGCAAATGGCCTATTGCCAAGCGCAATTGTACGCCCAGTACATGCGCGCCACCTATGGCGACGACGCGCCGGCCAAGATGCTGGCCTCGTACCGCGACAACCTGGAAACGCCGGCCGCGCTCAAGCGGGCGTTCGGTGTCGAGCAGGCCGCCTTCGAGCAGGGCTATGCGGAGTTCGTTCGCCAAGTTGTGGCCGGCCTGTCGCGGCAAGCCAAACCGCCGACCATGACGTTCGCCGAGCTGCAGCGCGCTCGATCGGCCGATCCCGAAAACGCCGATCTCACGGCCGCTTTGGCGCGGGCCTTTTTTGACCGCAAGGACTACGCGCAGGCGCGTCATTTGGCGGAAAAGGCCGATCAGAAACAAACGGGGCACCCTTTGGCCGGCTATGTGCTGGCGCGCGTGCGCCTAGTGGTGGGCGAGACGGACGAGGCCGTCGCCTTATTGGAAGGTTGCCTTCATCGCGCGTCGCCGCACCCCGACGTGCTCAACCTTTTGGCCGGGCTGCGGTTCAAGGCGGGGCAGTACGACGAAGCGGAAGAGCTGTACCAACTGGGGGCCAGGTCTGAACCGGCCAACGCCCAATGGACCAAGGCGCTTGCCCGGCTGTACCTGACCACCGGCGACGAAACGAAGCTCGCGACGGAGTTGACCCGCCTTGCCGAACAAGACGCCGACGACCTGACCGTGCGCAAGAAACTGGCGCAGATGGCGCTCAAGGCTGGCGATTGGTCCGCTGCGGCCCGTTGGGCGAACCAAACGAACCAGATCGACGTAATGGACGCGGAAGTCCACCGGATTTGGGCCGAGGCGCTTGCCGGCGGCCGCGATTTTGCCGCGGCCGTCAGCGAATACGAAGCGGCCTTGGGCCTGAAACCCGACGAACCGGCCTGGCGGTTCGCCTTGGCTCAGGCGTCGATCGAGTCGGGACAGCCGGCCAAGGCCCGCGAAGCCCTGTCGGCCTTGTTGAAGACCGATCCCGTTTACCCCGGCGCCCAGGCGCTTTTGGAGAAACTCGACCCTTGACGACCGAACCCACCGACCCATCCCGCCGGCCAGGTTCGCAGGTCAATGCGACTGGGGCGATGATGTCGATTGCCCAGTTCCAACAGCTCATTCGCGACATGTATCTTGAGAAGGACCTGGCGCGCGGTGTGGATGGCACGTTCATGTGGCTGATGGAGGAAGTCGGCGAATTGGCCAGTTGCCTGCGGCACGGTACGCACGAGGAGCGGCTTGAGGAATTCGCCGACGTGCTGGCCTGGTTGACGACCATCGCAAACGTCGTCGGCGTCGACCTGACCGAGGCGGTCTCGCGAAAATATGGCTTGGGCTGCCCAGGATGCGGGCGAGTGGTCTGCTCCTGTGCCGCGGCGGAGAAGCCATGACAAACGGAATGAGCACCGAAGGTGCGGCGCTGAGACAGCCGGGGGCAACGCCCCTGGGACGTCACGCCGTTGTTCGTACACCAGCCGCGAAGCGGCGACAGAGCGTAGCCTGGGGCGTAAGCCAAGGTTACGGCACACGGCGTGTGCCTACTACTTTACGGCCCACCGCTGTTCCCCTTGTCTCGTTGGCTCTCATGATGTGCGTGCTCGCTGGGCCCGGTCGATCAGCGTTGGCCG
>DATLQY010000051.1:0-7849 GCA_035534975.1 Pirellulales bacterium | reverse complement strand
CGCTAAGTCCAAGGTTCGAGTCCTTGTCGGGGAGCTTTTGTAAGTCCGGCCGAATCAACGCTTTACGATACCTGTCGATGGTCGACAGTGCGGCCTAGAAGCCCGTGGAAAGTGGTAGACCCGCCACTTTTCAGGCAATCTGCCATAAACCGCGCCACGTCCAAGTCGAAGTCCGTCCCCTCCTGCCGCTCGCCTGCCTGTTCGCGGGCTACCCTCTGCCGCGACTTGCCGTAAACCGAGCTTTGTCGCCCAGCGGCGGGAACGTATAACCTGACGGAGTGGTCTGGAGTAGCGACCCCTGGCAAACGGACCACGGACCAGGGACTACGGACATACTGGCACGGACGCCGTCATGACGACAACTCGCCGCAATATTGCCCGATTAGTCGTTGCTTGCCTGCTGGCGGTCGCCGCGTTTGCCGCCTACCACTTCTATCTCCGCGAGCTGATGCTCGAAAGCGGCCTCATCCTTGGGGCGGTGCGGCCGGGTAAGAAGGTTTATCGCATCGTGCCGCTTTACATCTATTGGCGGCCGCGGATCAAGACCGGCGTGTTGATCGCCGCCGCCGTGGTGGCTTGCTTTGTTTGCTGGTTGCGCCGGTCGCTCTTGGCGAGCGGCACACGTGAGATTGCCGGAAGTTCCGAATCCTCGACAACCGCCCCCCATTCGCAAACGCACGTTTCGTCAATCGAATCACCGGCGGGCGTACGCCCGTCGCTCGCCGTGACTCATCGCGGCCGAATGCAATTTGTCGTCGCACTCATGGTTTGGCACATCGCGATTGCGGTTTCGGTCGCGCTCATCGACGGCGGACCGCAAAAACTTTGGGAGCCGTACATTGTCCACCGCCGCAGCGAGTACATCGGCGCGGTCGATCAGATCGCGAGGCCGCGCGATTTCCTGCGCGACTATCCGCGCCTCATGCCGGAATTACCGCTGCATTGTCGTACTCATCCCGCCGGCGCGCCGCTCGTGCTCTGGGCAATTGCGCACGTTTTTGGATCTGGCGCGTTTTCCGCGTCAATGGCGACCATCCTGCTTAGCAGCCTGGCGGCGCCAGCCGTCTACTTGCTGGCTCGCGACGTGCTCGACGAAGCGCCGGCACGTCTGGCCGGCGGGTTGTTTGTGCTCGCGCCCAACATCGCCTGTTACTCGGCGACCTGCATGGACGCGGTCTTCATGGTACCCCTCGTCTGGAGCTTTTACTTCCTCTGGCACGGCCGGGTCGGCCGTTCGGTCGTCTGGGGCGTTGCCGGCGGAATCTCCACGTCGATTGCCGCGGTGTTGACGTTCTCCACGGCGTTCGTCGCGCTCTGGGCCGTGGTCGTGATCGGGCTTACGATCCTCTTCGATCGCCCACGACTGAAGTCCACCTTGCTGACGCTCATCGCGGCGTTGTTGGCAAGCGCCGTCTTTTACTGCCTGCTTTATGCCTGGTCGGGCTACAATCCCCTGGAAGTCCTCGGACAAGCGTTTGTCGATCAGGACGAGGAGATGATCAGCCGCGGACACAGTTCGCTCCGGCAGTGGTTTCACTTCGCCGTCACCAACCTGGTCGCGTTTTTCTTCTGCGCGGGTATTCCCTTGACCCTCTTTTGGTTCCGGCAGACCGTACGGGAGCTGCGGACGGCGACAGCCACCCGCGCACGTTGGCTGTCATTGAGTTTCGCCCTCACCCTGTTGGCGTTCGACGCGGCGCCGCTTTACACCATCGAGACCGAACGACTCTGGATTTTCCTCGTCGGCTTCCTGGCGATCGGCGCATCGGCGCGCGTGAGCCAAGCGGTTACGTCGCTCGGCAGTTCGAAATTCGTTCTGGTGGCGTTGCTCCTCCAGGCCGGGCAAACCATTATGATGGAAGCGCTCTTGGATTGGGTCTGGTGAGCGTTACGACCGGCGACATCACGGTGCCACACGCCAACCCTTCCCCTTGACCCCCGCTCCGGCGGTCCTAGACTGGTAAGTTTGGGCACGCGTCGGAGAGCCGATTGTCTTGCGCCGGCCCGTGTCGGGTGGTTGATTCTCGAGGATCGCGACGTGCCTGGGACCTGCGTGATTGGCCTGCAATGGGGGGACGAAGCCAAGGGCAAGATCGTCGACTTGTTGACCGACCGCCACGACATCGTCGTTCGCTACCAGGGAGGAGCGAACGCCGGGCATACCGTCGTCACCGGCGGCCAAACCTACAAGCTTTCGCTGATCCCCAGCGGCATCCTTCGCCCAAAGGTGCAGTGCGTCGTCACCGGCGGCGTCGTGCTCAATCCGCCCAGCATCCTGGCTGAAATCGACGGACTCGTCGAACGCGGCGTCGCGGTCGGCAAAAACCTGATGATCAGCGACCGGGCCCACGTGATCTTCCCCTGGCACATCATCGAAGACCGGCTGGTCGAGGGTCGCGCCTCCAACTCCGAAGCGATCGGAACGACGATGCGCGGCATCGGTCCCTGTTATCGCGACAAGGTCGGCCGGGCCGACGCCATCCGATTGGGCGACCTGTACCGCGACAACATCGGCGAACGCATCGAACAGGTCGTGGGACACAAGAACCAGTTCATCGGCGCGCTGGCCGCCGGCGGGCAGTTCGAACCGCTCGATGCGGCCAAGATCGTAGCCGAGTACGAAACCTATTCGCATCGGCTGCGGCCGCACGTCGCCGATACGACCACTTTCCTGCTCGACTCCCTGGAAGCGGGGCGGCGAGTTCTGTTCGAAGGGGCCCAAGGGGCGCTTTTAGACGTCGACCACGGCACATACCCTTACGTGACGAGCAGCAACAGCTCGGGTGTGGGAATTCCCTCGGGGTCCGGCGTGCCCGGCCGTTATCTGCAAAAGATCATCGGCGTGGTCAAGGCCTACGGCACGCGCGTCGGCGGCGGGCCGTTCCCGACCGAGCAGGCAAACGCCACAGGCCAACACCTGCGCGACCGCGGCAATGAGTACGGCACGGTGACGCGCCGCCCACGGCGCTGCGGTTGGTTCGACGCCGTCGCGGTCCGCTATACGTCACGGCTCAGCGGCGTCGATTCGTTGGCCGTGATGCTGCTCGACGTGCTCAGTGAGCTGGACGAGATCGAGATCTGCACAGCCTACCAGATTGGCGGCCAGCGGGTGACGGTGTTTCCCAGTCACGTCGACGACCTGCGTCAGGCCAAGGCGGTATACGAAACGTTGCCGGGCTGGCAAGAGGAAATCAGCCACGTCCGCCGCCTGGCCGACCTGCCGGCCAACGCCCGGCGATATCTCGACCGGCTCAGTGAGATCATCGGCCGCCCCGTCGAGATCGTGTCGGTCGGTCCCGACCGAGAGCAGACCATTCATGCCGAGTAGCGGAGCGCCGCGGGTGCCCAAGACCTCCTCCAGTCCCGAGCTCGACTTGAGCGACGTGCCGCCGGACAAGCGCCCCCGGCACATCGCGGTCATCATGGACGGCAACGGCCGCTGGGCTGAGCGACGCGGGCTGCCGCGGATCGAAGGCCACCGCCACGGTGTGGCCAGCGTCCGCTCCACGACCGAGGAAGCGGCGCGGCTGGGCATCGGCCAACTGACGCTCTACTGCTTGTCGAGCGAGAACTGGAAGCGACCCCGTCGCGAACTCGATCTGTTGATGCACCTCCTGGAGAAGTACCTGATCGAGGAGCGCAGCACGCTGGAGAAAGAGAACGTGCGGCTGAACGTGATCGGCCGCCGCGAGGGACTGCCCGCCGGCGTGCTGGCGGAGATGGACAAGACGATCGAGCTGAGCAGTTCGCACACGGGCATGGTGCTCTGCCTGGCGATCAATTACGGCGGGCGCGGCGAAGTGGCCGACGCGGCGCGTGCGATCGCCCGCGAAGTCCGCTCCGGGTGGCTTGACCCGGAGGCGGTGACCGAGGCAACGGTCGCTGAGCACCTTTACACCTCAGGCATGACCGATCCCGACCTGCTGATTCGCACGGCGGGCGAAATGCGGATCAGCAACTTCCTGCTCTGGCAGATCAGCTATGCCGAGCTGTGGGTCACCGAGCACTGCTGGCCCGAGTTCCGCGAATCGGACCTGCACGCCGCGATCCGCGAATTCGCCGCGCGCGATCGCCGCTTCGGCGGTTTGAATTTGTGTTAAGACGGTCCGCCCAGGGATTACGGCGGATGGATCCCCATTAAGCCCCAGATTCTCCGGATTCTAACCACACGTGCGTGGTTCATTTCGAGCGCCGCGACGGTCGCTCGACCAATTTCCGTCGTGCCAACTACGGTCCCGAAGTCGCCACTCCATCGAAAGTGATCTTCCCAGGCATGCGCTCGCGGATGAAAAAGCCTTGTTCGACCGCCCGTTTCAGGATCTTCACCGGCGATTCGAGATCGTTTCGCGTTATTGCAGACCGCACACGCGAGACAAAGATTGTCAAGCGTCGTTGGTCCTCCGGCCGCGCGCGGGATAATGTGGTCGACTTCAAACGGCTCTGGACAAAGATCCTGTTGGAGCCGACAGTATTCGCAGAGGAACTTCGCGCGCTGCGCGACGATTCGCCGCAACTTCAACGAAACCCAACTGCGGCGCGTCATGTACTTGATCTGCGCCGCTTTTGCGAGGAATGATTCTGCTTTTTTTCCGCCTTCGCCGCCGCGGCGAGCGATTCGGCCATTTCCAGCGTCTTGCGCTCGAATTCGTCCACCAAATGGTCGAGTTCGTCACTTTCTACCGCGGTCAGAGTCCCGGCATTTCCCTTGACGAGCAGTTCCGACATCCGACGTCGTTGGGCGGTCGGCAGCCGATAAGTGCCTCGAATGCGCTGTGCAGCGCGGCGGGCGGTATCCGGCTCGGGCAGGCCCACAATCTCTTTGAGCAATCGTTCGCGCTGTGCCGCTGGAAGTTGTCGCACGGCGTCGATGATTTGCGAAAGCGTCAGATCGACGGTTGCCATCGTATTATGCCTGATGGTCTTCGGACGTGCGAATATGGATGCTCAGGTGCCGTATTCTCAGACGATACAATCCCCGGGCACCGCCGACAAGGGTGCTATTGTACTGTAAACGGCCGGAATTGAGACCTTCGACTCCCAGCGGGGTGGTGTCCCAAATTGTGGTGGTTGCCCACCGCAGAACACTACTCCCAACGGTATGTGGCATGCCAAGCCAGGCGTGCGGCGACGATAGGAACAATCGTCGAGCGGCCTTCTCCTCGGAATTCGTACGAATTCCGCTACGCTGAAGCGACCTGGCGCGCTAGAATGAAAGGGACCATGGAACCTCCCGATCACCTACATCCGCGGATCGTCGACCTTGATACCGCCTTGCAACGCATGGGCGGGAACGAAGAGTTGCTTGGCACTCTCGTGCAGTTCTATTTCGAGGATTCTCCGGGCTTGCTGGCGAGAGTCCGAGAGGGCGTCGCGCGGCGCGATGCGGCAGCGGTCAGGCTCGCGTCGCACACATTGATCGGGCTGTCGTCGAACTTTGGCGCCGAGCTCGCCGCGGCGGCCGCTCGGCGGCTGGAGGAGTTTGCGATCGCCGCCGATTGGAGCCAGATTGCGACCGCGGCGGCGACCTTGGAACACGAAATCTCGCGGGTGACCGAGGCCTTGAAGCGGAGCGGCAATCCGCATTCGTAGTTCCTTGGCGCCAGCGTCAAACACTGCTAGGCTCGAAGCATGTCAAATGCCTTGCGAATCTTCGTGGTCGATGACAGCCGGGACGGCGCCATGACCAGCACGATGCTGCTTCGGTCTTTGGGCCACGAAGTGAGGTCGGCCCACGAGGGGCTGGTGGCGATTGAAGAAGCGCCTCGTTTCAAGCCCCATCTCGTGCTGGTCGACATTGGAATGTCGCCCCTGGACGGCTACGAAATTGCAAAACGATTGCGGCGCGAACCGGATCTCGCCGATACCTCACTAGTGGCCGTCACGGGGTACTCCGACGAAAACCACCGTGAGCGGGCCGAAGACGCCGGTTTCGTCGAGTACCTGGTCAAGCCGGTCGGCCTCGACCAACTCCGCGAGCTTATCGAGCGGGTTTTCACGTAAACCAGCCGATCATTGGCCGCGGAACGGCCCCTAAACCTCCATGGACGATAGGTTGGTCCGCCCCGCGAGGCCAGTCACCATGGCCGCCAATTCGGCCGGCTCGATGGGCTTCGAGGCATGGCGTTGAAAGCCCGCCGACAGGGCGCGCTGTGAGTCCTCGTCGCGGGCAAATGCCGTCAGGGCAAGGGCCGACACTTCTCCGCCGGCCTCCACGGGAAGCGCCCGTACCTGGCGAATCAGGTCATAGCCGTCCTCCTTGGGCATACCGATGTCGCTGACCAGGACGTCGGGCGGCTGCTCGCGGAACTTTCGAAGCGCCTCGGCGGCGCTGGCCGCCGTTTCGACGGTGGCCCCATAGAGCGTCAGCATCCTGGAGATCGTTCGTCGGCTGTCGGCCTCGTCGTCAACGACCAGCACGCGCAAACCGTCCAGGCCAAGCTCGGCGGCCACGGCCGACTTCGCGGCGTGCGCGGAGGGCTCGTCGTCGGCGCCGTCATTGGTCGCGGCGGGCGCCAGCGGCAGCTCGACGCAAAAGGTCGCTCCATGGCCAAGCCCTGCGCTGGCGGCGTGGACGGCGCCGCCATGCATTTCTGCGACGTGACGGACGATGGCCAGGCCCAAACCCAGACCGCCGTGCGATCGCTTCGTGCCGTCGTCGGCCTGACGGAATCGGTCGAATATGCGCGGCAGAAAGTCGGGCGCAATACCCTCGCCGGAGTCGCTGACTTCGATCTGGGCTTGAGTTCCGTCGCGGCGCAGCCGCACGCGCACCGTCCCGCCCCCGGGCGTGAACTTGACGGCGTTGACGAGCAAGTTCGAAACGACCTGTTGCAGTCGGTCGGGATCTCCCGTGACGTCGCACGGTTGGTCGTCGAAGAGCACGTCGAGTCCGATCCGCTTGGCGTCGGCGGTCTGCCGCACCATGTCCAGCGCGGCTTCGACCACCGAATTCAATGTGACACGGCGGAGTTTCAGCGGCAACTTGCCGGCGATGATCCGCGACACGTCCAACAAGTCGTCGATCAAGCGTGCCTGGGCAAGCACGTTGCGTTCGATGATCTCCAGTCCGTTGGAGGTCTCCTCGTCGTCGAGCGCCCCGGTACGGAGCAACTGGGTCCAGCCGAGCATGGCGGAAAGCGGCGTGCGCAGCTCGTGCGAAAGTGTGGCCAGAAACACATCCTTGAGCCGGTTGGCCTCGCGGGCCTCAGCGTTGAGCGCGTTCTCGATGGCGATCGAGCCCATCCGCGCAAGCTGCGCCAGGACGGCCTCGTCGTCCGCGTTGAATTCGCCCTCCGGATTGTCGCAAACGTGGACCAGGCCCAGAGCGCGTCCTTGATGGTCGGTCAAGGGAGCGGCCATCCAGGCGTTTGATTTGTGATCGCCGGCGAGGATCGTACCCAGGGCGCGCCACGGCGGCAGCGCGGGCATGGACGACGCGCACGGGCCACTAAGCTGAACCAGCTCCCGCCAAGCGGCCCTCCAGTCCGCGTCGGCCGTCGCACCGTGGCTTGCCGGCCCGTCTTCCGGGGCCCCCGACGTGTAGCGCCGCGTCGGCGTCTCGACCTGGTCCCAGGCGCCGATGGCCGTCGCTTTCCCCGCGGCGAGCACGTCGCGTGCGGCATCCGTCATCAGCCGCAGAACCGCGTCGGACGAGGGCGCCGAGTGGATCGTCAGCGAAGCCTGGGCCAGTCGCTGCAACTGTTCTGCGCGCTGCTGCAAGTGCCTGGCTTGCCGTTCCACTTCGCGGGTCTTCCGGTGCAGATCAAGAAACACCGAGACCTTGGTCCGCAAGACCTCGGGCACGACCGGCGCCAGGATGTAATCGACCGCGCCCAGCGAGTAGCCCTGT
>DATLQY010000050.1:0-4886 GCA_035534975.1 Pirellulales bacterium | reverse complement strand
GGCCCCAGCCGCTGGGGAACATCACCAGGTGGCCGGCGAAAGTGAATTCATCCTTTTGCTCTGGCGCCAACCGGCCCCAGATGGCAATGCCCGAGTGCATTTCGGACGTTACCAGCTTCACCGTGGCCAGCAGGCGGAAGTCGGTGAATTTACGCTCGGTGAGCAAGTACGTGCTTACCTTGACCGGCTCGGTGTTCTTGCCGACGATCACGCCATCCTTGGCGCTCCAATGGCGCTTGTGCCCGACCCAGCCGGTCAGGTCCTTGCCGTTGAACAGTTCGATCGTTTCCGATTTTCCCTTGCGAGGCGGTTCGCGCTTCGTGTCATCGGCGGCCCGCAACTTCGCCGAGGCGACCAGCGTCATCAAGCACAGCGAGCAGGCGAACGAGGCGGGATGGGGGGCGGTGCGTCTCATGGTGGGTTTCTCTGAATGGGTGGGAGTGCGTGGAATACCAAAATGCTTCACGCGGCCGACAATCAGGCATTTTGTCACGAGAACGTAGTGGCTGGGGCAGAGCCTAAGCGATGCCCCGGCTCGTGGGGCAGGTTTCCAAGGGGCCATCCGCCTCGCAATGGCTCCGCCCCAGCCACCATGAATGTCTCATTCTTTGCCGCGTACGGTACAATATACCCATTCGGGTCGCGTTTGCGAAGCTACCAGGTAAGGAAACGATGTCGCTTCACGGTGGCGGCCCACTCCGCGGTCAGCTTTTTCATAGAGCACTTTGCCTTGACTCACGACCTCGCGCAAGAACCAGTCGCCTTCTTTGAGTCGCCAATCCAGGTTCTTCGGCGTGCGCACGATGAGATCCAACGGAAATGCTGGCTCGATCGCAAGATTGATACGCACCGATTGGTCAATCTCATTGCGGGCGGGCATGACGACAAGGATATCCACGTCGCTGTCCGCGTGCGGCTTGCCATAGGCGAATGAACCGAAGAGAATGATTCGTTCGGGCTGGAAACGTTCGGCCACCTGGCGCGCATAATGCCGAATTACCGACATAGGGATCTTCGGCGAACGATACCACTGCGAATCATGGGGCTTCGCGTCAGTGGTACTTGTCCTGACCATTTTGCTGAAGGGCTTTCGCTAAAAACAAGCGGCGCGAGAGGATTCACCCAAGGCGCAAACTCATCGAGCATTCTCACAATTGTACCCCCCGTAGCGGTGTTTGCAAACGGAATCAATTCCGTTCTACCCCTGATGTCGCCGCATGATCGAATCCATGCTTTCCCGCACGCCGGGCAAGTGCGCGACCAGATGGCCGAACGCGCCGCGCGAAACCGCGATCACGTCGAGCGCGGTCGAGGCCTCGACGCGTGCCGTGCGCGGGCTGTCGGCGATCAAAGCGATTTCGCCGAAGACGTCGCGGGGGTACAGCGTGCGCAACAGCGTGTCGCCGTCGAAGACCTGCGCTTCGCCGCGCACCACGACGAACAACTTGTCGCCGAAGTCGCCCTTGTCAAAGACGATCTGACCGGGCTCGAAGTGTTCCTGATGCACGCCGCCGTCGCCCAACAGCCGCACTTGCGTCACGTCACGCGGCAGGCACAGGTCCCAGACCCAATCGGCCAGGATCCGCACCTTTCTATCGAAACCTGGGAATTTCGAGAGGTAGACGGCGCGCCAAAGGAGCCAGGCCGGCAAGCCTGAGAGCTTGAGCCCCAAGACTTCGGCCACCGCCGAGCGCCGACCCAGCGAACCGAGTTTGCCCAGGCCCGAAAACGTGAATGGCCGTTTGGCCGTGCCGCCGACGCTCGCCCTGATATTGTGGGCGCAGACAGCCGCCTGGCGCACCGCGTGTTGGGCCGTGGGCGGCGACGTGCCCCCGCCGAACTGCGGGGCCGCGGCGCAATCGCCCACCGCCCACACGCCGTCGAAGCCCGGCACGGCCAGCGTGGCGTCCACCCGAATTCGTCCCCGGTCCAGCTCGCAGGGCAGCGCCGACACCAGTGGGTGCGGACGCGAAGGGACAGTGACGACCATCGTCCGTGTCGGCACGAGCGCGGCCGCGCCTCCGGCCTTGTCGGCGACCAGCGCCGCTTCGGCGGTGACCGCCTGCAAGCGCGCCTGCAAGCGGACCTCGACGCCGCGCCGCTGGAGAATACGATGGGCGAAGCCGGCCAGCCCCACGGTCATTTCCGGCAGGATCCGCTCACCGCTTTGCAACAGCACCACGCGCACCTCGTTGGGGCTTAGTCCGTGGTAGGCCTTGGCCGCCGCCCGCACGAAGTCGTTCAACTCGGCGACACATTCCACTCCCGAAAAACCACCTCCGGCCACCACGAACGTCAACAGCCGCCGGCGCTCCAAGGCGTCGGTTTCGACGGCGGCTTCTTCCAGCACGTGAACGAGGTGATTGCGCAGCACCAGCGCATCGGCCAAGTACTTGAATGGCAAGGCGTGCTCGCGCATGCCGGGCACCTTGGTATCGTCGAGCACGCTTCCCAGGGCGAGCACCAGTTGATCGTAGCGCAACTCAAGCGGTTTGGGACGGAAGCCGGGCGAGAGCCGCACCGTTTTCCGCTCCAGGTCGATCCGTTCGACGTCGCGGGTGTGCAGCTTCGTAAACCGCACGAGCCGGCGAATCGGGCAGATGGCGTGCAACGTGTCGATGGCCCCGGAAATCACCTCCGGCAAGAACGGCTGGAAGACCAGGTAGTTATCGCGATTGACCAGTACAATTTCGACCCGCTCGCGCTGGCGGCGGCCCAGCGTTCGCTCGAGCCGCATCGCCGTGTAAAGCCCCGCGAAGCCGCTGCCGAGAATCAGAATGCGGGTCTTGCCGGCTTGCATGGGCCGATTGTAGGTGGCGTGCCACGGCGAGTCCATTGACCCCGTGTGCGGGTGGAACGGCATCGTCGGATGAAGGATACGCTACCAATTCAAGTGGGCAGTGCCAAACCGATGAGCTCCGGGCTTGTATTTGCCCCAGCGTCGCCTAAAATCAACGCTGGCTTATGCGTTGCCTCAATCCCCGGTCAAACGGGCCGGCGCGCAAGGAACAGGCGACCGCGATTCTGATCAAAAGGCTTGGAAGCATGGAACAAAAGTTCGAAGGGGTGCCCAAGGCCGAGATCCGGCTGGAAGGCCGCCGGGTCATCCGTGGCGACGTGACGAACGATTGGGGATCGCGCTTGCAGTGGCAAGTCAAGCGCGACGGGCAAGTGGTCGCCACGCCGCCCGCGAGGGCCGGGGAGGCCTACGAACACCCCGAGGCCACACCGGGCGAGTACGAAATCGTGCTAGAAATGTGGAAATACGTCAACTATGCCAAGACCCCCGCCGGCGAATTCAGCGAGAGCAAGTTCGTCGAGATCTCGAACAAAGTCGCCTACAAGATTTAACCCTCCGCGGTACGGCCAGCCGGCCGCGCCGATACCTTTCCCTCCCTCGGCAAGGAGCCCCCGCGGTGCTCGACATCGGCCATGAAAAGGTCCCGGTTTGCGGTGGAGTCACCCGCCGCAGTTTCCTCACCGCAGGAGCCGCCGGTCTGGCGGGATTGAGCCTGCCAACCCTGTTCGATTTCGAGGCCGCCGGCGCCGTCGATAACTCGAAGGCCAAAATCCGCAACTGCATCACCATTTTCCTCGTCGGCTCACCCGGCCACCTGGACACTTGGGACATGAAGCCCCAGGCCCCCGACGACGTACGGGGAAAGTTCCGCCCCATCGATACCAATGTGCCCGGCATGCAAATCTGTGAGCACTTCCCGCTCATGGCCCGCCTCATGGACCGCGTTGCCTTGGTCCGCAGTTTGTACCACAATAGCGGCGCATCGCACGAAAACGGCCAGCGCTGGATGATGACGGGCCAGGACTTCAGCCCGAACAACGTCCAGCCACACAGCGGCTCGGTGATTTCCCGGGTGTTCGGACCGCGCGGCGATCTGCCGGCCTCGATCATTTTACCGGGCAAGATCGGCAACACCGGTGCCGGGCCTTATCACGGCCAATCCGCCGCCTACCTGGGCAGCGCGCACGAGCCGTTTTTTCTGGGCGCCGACCCCGCCAACGGCGATTTCAAGGTGGCCAACCTCTCTCCGCCCGCCGACCAGGCAGAGCCGCGGATCAGTGCCCGCCGAAACCTTTTGGCCCAATTGGACGGCTTGCAGCGACGGGCCGAATCGAAATCGACTCAGGATCTCGACGCCTCGTATGCCCGCGCGTTCAACCTGCTGACCTCACCGGCGACGAAGATGGCCTTCGAGCTGCAGCACGAGCCGGACAAGCTCCGCGACCGCTACGGCCGCAACACACTGGGCCAGAGCTGCCTGATGGCGCGGCGGCTGATTGAGACCGGGGCTCGCTGCGTGACCGTCAACCACTTCGATACGGTTTTCAGCCTCACCTGCTGGGACATGCACGCCGACGGCGGCGGTCTGAACAACACGTATCTCGACTACGAGCGCCACCTCTGTCCGCAATTCGACCAGGCCTTCACGGCATTGATCCTGGATCTGGAGCAACGTGGGATGTTGCAGGAGACGGTGGTGGCGGTGCTGAGCGAGATGGGCCGCACGCCGAAGCTGAATCCGCGCGGCGGTCGCGATCACTACCCTCCGGCCTGGACGAACTTCCTCTGCGGCGGCAACATCCGCGGCGGCCAGGCGATCGGCTCGACTGACAAGCTCGGGGCCGCGCCCCACGACTACCCCATTGAACCCCCGCGCCTCCTTGCTTCGATTTACCACGGGATGGGCATCGACCTGGAAACGACCATGATGCCCGGCCTCGGTGGTCGGCCGGTGCGCTTCATCGATGCCGAACCGATCCCCGAATTGTTTTGACCCCTGATGCCACCTGCTTTCCCGGGCAACGGCTGCTTCACAAGATGCCACCGGCTTGCCCGCGACCCACTGCGCGGGTGCCCCGGTTTCACG
>DATLQY010000049.1:0-13970 GCA_035534975.1 Pirellulales bacterium | reverse complement strand
GGGATCGCACGTCGAATTCACGCAATTGGCACATGATAGGCATCCCTTTCCAAGTCACCATCAGTTTAGCCCGAATGTCCGGTCCTGGCTACGGAAATACTTCCCCGCTGACACGCCAACCGCGGCGGCGGAGCGCCAGAGCGTGTCCAGTGTAGGGATTCCGCGTGTGGCCATTCTCGAGGCGGCATAGGGGGGCGCACTCGTCGATGTCGCAACGGCTCGACACGTCGGCCAGCGTCAATCCCGCCGCCTGGTGCAACCCTTGCAGCCGTCGAAGAAGATCCTGCGCGGGGAAATGGGCCACGTCCAGACCCAACTCGGCCACCCTGCCGCTGGCGTGCTGTTCCGGGGACCGCTCGACCGTTTTACGTTGGTTGTGGTTCATGTAGGTCTTGCCGTTTCGCGGGCGGCTAGCAGCACTGCCAGTGCCGCGCGTGCATCTCCAAGGGCCCTGTGCTTGGCGGGTGGCGCCCCGACGTGCATTCGGCGTCTCCTGGCTTTCGCATCGCCACCCTTGGCACGTCGGAGTTCTTTCAACTCGACCTCGCGGGCCGCGTCGCTGGCGTCCAGGAAGGCGGCTATCTTCGGTGGACACTCGTCTGGATCACCATCCTTGCCGGCTGGCGGCTCAGCTCCATAACCAAAGGCGCAAATAGCAAACAAGGCAGAGGCGAACAACGGACGGAGGCGAAGCATTTTTGGTTCTCCTGGGAGAAAGTGCTAGGTGGCCATGATAAACCGCCGCTGCGCGTGGGGCAATCGGCATATCGACTTACTCGGGCATGCCCAGCAAAAAGCTCCGCTCCATTTGGTGTCCAGCCAAACCCGGAGCGGGGCAAATGCGTTGCGGCATGATTCGGATTGTGACGGGCTTGGCTGCAGGACGGTACCGCGCCGCCGATTCTCGACCAGCCCTTACGCGCCCTGCGCCAGCTCGTCGGCAGCGCGACCATGCGGGCGACGATCAAGAATCGCACCAAAGCGGAGATCGCGGCCCTGGTGGCGAAGATGAACGCCGGGCGCAAACGGAACGAGGCCACGAAAGCCGGGCGACAACGGCGCTCCGAGCTCGACCGCAAGGCCGGACTCGCGGCGGGCGTGGCACGCAGAAAAAGGGCCGCCGTAAAAAAGGCGGCTGAGGAAGTTTCGCCGTCGCGAGCGGCGGGGGCGGGTTGAAACGACCGCTCAGTGATTGCTAAGTTGCTCGTGGGTGACTCTGCTTTCGAGCGACTCCAAGAGAGCGATTCCCTTGTCGATCGTCGATCCCGGTGCTGAGCCGGATTCGGAAGCGGCTTGGGGCGAAGAAATCGCGCGCCGCATCGAGGAAATCGATTGCGGAAAAGCGAAGATGATCCCCTGGTCTGAATTCCGCCGCGAGCTCATGCAAGATCGAGATGAGCGAGCCGACGCTTGAAAATCCACGCCGCAGCCGCGCAGGACGTCAGACAAGCGAAACGCTGGTATGGGGCAAGAAGCGACGATGCGAAAGATCGCTTCGTGGCGGAACTTGACGTGGCAATGGAGTGGGTCTTGGCCGAGCCCTTGCGTTGGCCGGCGGCGGGAGGCATCTTAGATATACCGCCCGCGCAACGACGATTCCCATGCCCCCCTGCCAGTGATAGAATCCATCGTGGGAACGCACGATTCTCAATTGGCTGCGTATGACTCCCGAAACCTACGATATTCCAGGCGTCACCGACGATCCTGTGCTTCGCCTGATCTTCAATGGCGAGGCTGCGACCCTGCACGACGCCGAAGAGTTGTTCCTCAATGCGTCGCTCGCCGACATTGCCCGACTGATCGCCAGCCCGATGGGCAACGATGCGCTGCTCTGCCATCCGCTGATGCGACTCCTCGCGTCCCACGGCAGCCGCGGCTGGGAGGATTCGCTACTGTGACCTCGGACCAGAAGCTGGCGGACGTCATCACCGCCCTGGAAAGCGCCGGTGTCCATTGTCTGGTCATGGGCGGCCACGCGGTCCGCTACTACGGGCTGGACCGGACGACGGACGACTTCGACCTGCACCTCGCCCCGGACTGTTGGGACGACTTGACCGTGCGGATATCACGATCCGATTGGTTCCGCAACCGTAACCCCGTCGAAGTCGCTAGTTGGCGGGTCGCCTCATTCCGCCGCTTCCAGATCGGCACCCTACCGAGCGGGCGCGAGGAGTGGCTGGAGTTCTGGAAAGAAAATCATCTGTTGCCGCCATTCGAGGACCTGTTCGCACGGCGAGAAGTTGGACCATACGGGGGACGGGAATGCGACTTCTTGTCGCTCCCGGATTTGATCCGCTCGAAAGAGACCGAACGCGAGAAGGACTGGCTGGACATACAGTACCTCGAGGAATTTCACGACGCCCGCGTGACCGCGTCCGTCCGATCAGGAATCGCGCAGTTGGGTTCGGCCCTCGCTCAACTTCGGAGTCGAAGGGGCCTGGAGACGCACCTTCTCGCTAGAAACCTTGACGATTCATCGACGGTCGCGCACGCACTCAGCCTGGCGACAAACCCGATCACGGTCGCCCTGCTGCTGCCTGCCGCGCGGCATGCCACGCTTCCCGCCATTCCCATCGAAACCGCAATCGTCAACCGCCTCCGCACCCTGGGTGTCGGCTCGCCGCTTCACCTGACCCTGGTGGAAGCTGTGCGCCGGCGTTACAAACAGGACGCGATGCAGGTGGACAAGGCCGACAAACAGGCCATCCGCGCGCGAACGGACGCGAAGGGTGAATGATCGGCGGCTCGGTGGTCCAGGTTCCGGCGGTGGCTGCGGCTGGCCGCGACGACGATCAGCCGCGCGTTCGGCAGATTTCGCCTGATGAGAAACATCCGTCTCTCTACCTCTCCGGCTGCAAGCGCACGCTCTTGAGGTCGATGACCGCGCCGCGCGGCGGACCGTCGGGGCGAATGGTCAGTTGCTGCTTGCCGGCCGCAAGTTCGACCTTGCCGATTCGCATTTGGCGGTAAGTGTCCCAATTGCCAGTGCCGAGCACCTTGGTGACGATTCGCTGTCCGGCGATTTCAACCGCCAGCGACTGGCCGGCCGTGCCGTCGTCGCAGGCGTAATCGAGCGAGACTGCGTACTTGCCGGAACGGGCGACTTCAATCGTCCAGACGACATGGTCGTCGGCGCTTTGCCAATAGCCAAGGTTGCCGTACTGTGGCTCAAACACGAGCGTGCCGCCGTAGATCTCGCACTGGCCGGCCAAAAGCCAGAACTCGCCGCGCAGCGCCTCGGGCTTCACCACGACAGGCTGGTTCCCCTCGAAGCTCTTGCGCGGCGGCTTGAACCGCGTGAGATAAATGAGCAGGTCGGCGATATCTTGCGGCACCAGGTCCTTTTCCATTCCCTCGGGCATCAGCGATTTCGATGAGCTTGCGAGCGTTTCGAGGTCGTCCCGCAACAGAGGGACCTGCTTCCCCTCGGAGGCGACAAGCGTGACGCTGCTGCCGGTTTCGGCGGCGAGCATGCCGGTGTAAACCAGGCCGTCGCGCGTGACGGCCGTGTAGTTGAGGTACTTGGCCTCCACAGCACGGTTGGGGTCGAAGATGGCCGTCAAGAGCGCTTCGGGCGAACGGTCGGTCAATGCCGAGAGGTCGGGGCCGACCGCGTGCCCAACGTCGAGTAACTTGTGACAGGCTGAGCAGTGTTTTTTGAACACCGCCGCGCCTTGCATGGCGTCGCCCGCCATCTGCGCCGACGAGCGGTACGCGGCCACGACATTCGCCCGGTCGGCGTTGACCGAGCCCGAAAACAGCCTTTGGGCCGCTTCGCGCACGCGGGCATCGCCGTGTTCCAAGAGCCGTTGGCGGTGGGCCGCGTCGATCTCGCCGGGCGGCACGTCGCCGGCGGTCATCCGTTCGATGAGTGCGCCCGTCCACGGGCCGCGGGATAGAACGGCGTCGAGCACGCGCGAGCGCAGCTCCGGACCGTAGCCCGTCCAGCCCGCCAACAGCAAGCCCGGCACGCCGTCATCGCCCAGCCGGGCCAGTGCGGCGACGGCGGCCGATTGCAAATCAATCGGCGTTTGCGGCACGAGCAGGCCGGCGAGCGTCGCGATATCGGCCTGGAGTTGGCCGGCCTGCCGGCCCAAAAGCCGCAGCGCCGTCCGGCGGTCGGCTTCGGTCGTTTCCGCGTCGGCCACAGTCGAACGCGCGGCGGCGAAAAGATCTGGCAAGCGGCCCAAGGGCAGTTTCAGTCGTCCGCCGTCCCGTTGCTCCAGTTCGGCCAGCGACATCTTCGCGCGATCGAGCGATTCCAAAAGGCTCGCCAGCGCCGCCAATTGCCACGTGGCATATCGTTGCGAAAGGAGCGTATCGCCGGTCGAACGGCTGATGGAATCGAGCGCCGTGGCCAGCGCTGTAAAGTCATCCAGTGTGATGGTCAGCGACACGAGCTGCGCTACAAGATCGCTCGGATGCCCGCCGTGTTCAGGTGCGAATACCTCCGCCATCAAGCCGGCCAGGTTTTCCTTGTTGACGGAGCTGAGGACCGCGGCGGTGACGTAAGCATCGGTCGCAGCCGAATCTGTCAACGCGGCCAGTGCCTTGCCCGACTCCGCTGCGTGCCACTCACCCAGGCTGTACGCCAATTGCAATCGGAGGTGGGGATCTTCGGTCGTGACCAACCCAGCGACGACCGCCGCGACGTCGGCCGATTTATCGAGTTGCGGTTCGGCGAGCCGCACGGCGTGCCGCTGGACGCCGGGGTGTGGGTCGACCAGCGCGGCACTCAACGTCTCGACATCCAAGGCGCCCAGGCCGTCGAGCGCGCACAGCGCGTGGAGTCGAGCCAGCGGCCGGCGCTCGTGATCGGCCACGAGCGATTTCAACGCCGGCACGGCCTTGTCGTCGCCTCGCTCGATAAGGAGTTGTTGGGCCATGTCGCGTTGCCAGCCGCTGGGGCTGTCGAGCGAGGCGACCAAGGCGTCGGCGTCGAGCCGTGGGATCGGCCGGGGCGGATTGCCGACCGGGTAAACGCGGTAGATTCGTCCCTTGTCGTGGCCGGCGCGCAGGTCGAGCCGCTCTTGCCATTCGCGCGGAATCCACTCGGGGTGCTCGATCACCTGGCGGTACATGTCGGCGATCCAAAGCGCGCCGTCGGGCCCGGTGCGGACCATCACGGGCCGGAACCAGTTGTCGGTCGATGCGAGAAACTCGCTGTGCTCTTCGTCCGCGGCGCGGCGGCTATGGAACGCGACCCCCTCGCGCGCGTACAGCACCTCGCGGTGGACGAGGTTATGCACCGGCTCGCAAACGAACGTGCTCGCCGAAAAAGCCGGGCCGAACAGGTCGTCGCGATAGATGATCGCGCTGCACGCGGAGGTGAAGCGGTTGACGGCATTCTGGTCGTTAAAGCGGGACACCACGCGGCTTGCCGGGAACACGGGTGCCGCGCCGGGCGCGTCGGAGACGTGCACCCGCGGGTCGGGCGGCGCGACGTGCGGATTACGCCGATGATAATGGTCGGTCAGGACGAACTGGTACATCGGGTTGGCGTTGTTCGAGCCGAACCAGTTGCCCCAATCGTCGCGCTCACGCAGAAACTGGGTTTGGCCCGTCTGCGCGTCGATCAGCCCACGGTCGGGCCGAATGCGGAAGTCGCGTCCGCCGATGGCCACGCGCTCGCCGGTGGCCACCGACTCGACCTCGCCGCCGCTGTCGCCGTTGGCGCAGTAGACCCAATTGTCGAGCCCGTAGCGCAGCCCGTTCGTGCGATGTTGCTGGTTTCCTTCACTGAAACCGCGGTAAAGCGCGCGCCGCAGGTCGGCCCGGCCGTCGCCATCGGTATCTTCAGCGTAGAAAATCTCCGGGGCGCAGGTCACGAGCACGCCCTTGCGCCAGGGCATCACGCCCGACGGGTAGCCCAGGCCGTCGAGGAACACCGTCGAGCGGTCGTAGCGGCCGTCGCCGTCGGTGTCTTCCAGGTAGCGTACCCGGCCGCCGTGCTTGCCTTGGCCGTCGATCCCGCGCGGGTAGTCGGCCATCTCGACGACCCACAGCTTGCGATCGGCGCCCCAGGCGAAGGCGACGGGGTCCATTACCAACGGCTCGGCGGCGACCAGCTCGATCGTGAAACCGGGCCGCACGATCATCGAGGCCAGCGCCGCGGCGGGCGAGCGGGCTTCCGGCTCGACGTCGGCCAACAGGTCGTTGAACGAGCGGCGGTCGACATGGTGCTTGAGCCGGTCGGTGGTTTCGTTTTGCAGCCAGAGGTGCCGCGAGTGGAACCACGCTCCATAATTCGTCCCGGCCACGGTGATGGGCGGGATCGTACCGTCGGCGGGCCGCGTACCGGCCAATGCCCGTTGCGACCATCCATCGTCGGCTGAGCGGAACAAGTCGAGCGAATAGCGGGACTCGTTGGAAAAGATCACGTCGTCGTCGCCGTCGCTGTCGACGTCGACGAACCTCAGCCCAGCGTCGCGGCCTTCGGCATCGACGAACACAGCGCCCGTCGGCAATGAGTAGGGGAGACGCCGCCACGACTTGCGGTCGCTGTCGTAGTGGAAAACGGCCGAATGATCGGCGTTGGCGACCAGGCACTCGGTCTGGCCGTCGCCGTCAAGGTCGCGGAAACGGACGCCCCGATCGAGCCAATGGCGTGCCGTGAGGACAGGTTTGCCGTCGATGTCGAGGCCGGAAAGTAGTGATTCGTCTTCGACCCACTTGGTGCCGTCGAAACGCACGGCGCTGGAAGTGAAGGAGTTC
Organism: Pirellulales bacterium; assembly: GCA_035534975.1. Classification (GTDB taxonomy): domain Bacteria; phylum Planctomycetota; class Planctomycetia; order Pirellulales; family JAICIG01; genus DATKSN01. The sequence goes on along the minus strand of DATLQY010000049.1, from coordinate 7,256 downwards.
CGAATGAACATTGCGACTTGCGGCGGCCGCCCGAGCGTGGCGAATCGCACGCCGCGGTCGCCAGGAAACTCCTGGGTTAATAGCGGAATATTGGAGTCGGATTTGTTCCAAGCGCGTTCCTTTGGCGACCAGAGGCGGGTCTGTTTTCGAAAGGGGTTGGAGATCAGGACGTCGAGATAGCCATCGTCGTTGAGGTCAATGAGGCGCACGCCGTTGTCGAACCCTTGTACGGAGCGGAGCGAGTCGCCGCCCAATAGGTTCCGGTTCAGGCGCTCTTGGGCCTCGCGGAACGTGAGGAACTTGACTCGGCGGCCATATTTCTTGACCGCGTAATCGATCAGACTCACAATCTGGTCGTTGCGAATCCACTCGTAAGGATGAAATACCAGGTTGAAAACGCCTTGCATGATGACGGTGGCGTCAAGCGCGGCTTGCCAATCGGCGAGTGTCTTGGGGTTTGCGGGCTTGTGCAGGTTCTGAGCGCTCCAGTCGCTTGGGGTAACGCATGGGAACTCCCAACAGAGCCGGCCGATGACGTAGGGATACGGATAATCGTCGATCGTATTGACGAACGACGAAAACTCGAACGGCACGTACTTGCGGAACCTCTCCTGGCCGTCGGCTTCTTGAACCAGGTCGCGCGGCAAGTCAGGGTCGTTCGAGGTGAAGACATTGCAGACCGAGCTATCGATCGTGAGAAAGCGACCCTCGTTCGTAAGGCCGTTGAAAATCGCCGCGAAGAACCGCGGGCTCGGCGTGTTGAGCGAATCGCAGCAAGGAGTACGGAAGGCGACGGGCCGGTTGCCGGGTACCGACGCCATGAGATCGACGCAGCGGTCGTAGGTCGCCTTGGCCTTGGCGAAATCGCCCTTTTGCAAGAGCGGGCAGGGGTGGTCGATCGTATGGACTTCGAGGCTGAGCCCTTCGTCGAGCCACTGTTGCAGGTGCGGATCGGCCGGATCGACCTGGCAGGTCATGATACTCACCGGTGCGCGGCCATCGATCTGCTTGAGCCGTTCGAGGATCGGCCGCAAGTATTTTTCCCAGCGTTCATGCCCGCGCATGTCGTCGATCGCCAGCACGACCACCGCCTCCACCCCTTCCTCACCGACCCACTGTGGCGTGACGAGCTTGGGAAACGTCCGCGAGGGGTAATAAGGATCGTCGGAGTCGAGATAGGTCAGGCGGTTGCCGTCCGCGGCCTGTGCGGTGGGAGGCAGGATGCAAATGCAAAGTGCGAATTGCAAGGTGCTAAATGCAAATCTTGTTGCCGCGCGACACGAAGACATCGTCGATCACCGGCAGTTCTCAGCGCCCTGACATGAACATGATGATGACGGACATGCCCGCGATCAGAAGTACCGTGATTCCGGCGATCACGAGCCAGCCGGGCAAGGGATTGGGCGCCTTCGCGCCATCCTCGCCCGCCGGCTTGCGGCCCAAGCGCGCATCGACATGGCTGGCCGGCGCATCGAACTTGATGGCAAACTGGCCGAAGGGATCGAGCGGCTTGGCGACGGGCAACTTCTTGGCCTTGGGCTTGCCCATGCCGATCTTCGAGCTGCCGCCCGAGCCCGTCTTGAGGTTGGGGTCGCTCCCGACCGCGCGGTCTGAACTTGCGCTACCGGAACCGGAGCCTTTGGTAGTGGGGCGCTCGACATTCGCCAGCGTGTCGTGAATCGAGGGGAGCTGCTTGTCGGAAGGGGGCTTGTCGGTGGCGGGTTGCACCGTCTCGCGGACAACCGCACCCGCGGCGGCGGCGCGCGTCGCCTCATCGGCCCCCGCGCCGGCAATCGTCGCAGTGGCCGTGGCTGGGTGCTTCGAATGCCCGTTCGACCCCGGCACCGCGCCGGTCGCCCCTATCCCAACAGGCACCTGCGAACCAATGGCCGCCTGTGACCCAACAGTCGCCTGTGACCCAACAGTCGCCTGTGACCCAACGGCCGCCGGCGATCCGACGGACTTCTGCGCGGGAGTGGCTTTCGACGCTGATCGCTTGGCGACCGCCAACCGCTGGTTGGCGCCGCTACGGTTGGCCAACCATAGGCTCAACGCCTGGCTCACATCGGTGGCCGTTTGGTAGCGCTTTTCTCGCGACTTGGCCATCATCCGCCGGCAAATGGCGGCCAGCTCGGGCGGGACGTCGCGGCGCTCCTTGGCGATACTGGCCGGCTCCTCGGTTTGGTGTTTCATCAGCCGCTGCGCCAACGTGCCATCGGGAAATGGCGGGTGTCCGGTCAATGCGAAATAGAGCGTGCAACCGAGACTGTAGATGTCGGCCCGAATGTCCACGGTATGACTGTTGATCGCTTGCTCCGGGGCCAGGTAATCGGCCGTGCCCAGCACGTTTTCGTCGTGGGCGATGGTCAGCGAAGCTTGCTTGTCGTCGGAGAAGCGGGCCAAACCGAGGTCGAGGACCTTGACGACTCCATTGAGGTCGACCAGCAGGTTGGCGGGCTTGACGTCGCGGTGGATCAGCCCGACCTTGTGGGCATGGCCCAGTCCGTCGGCCGCCTGGCGGATATAGTCGGCGGCCGTATCGTAGGGCAGGGCGCCCTGGCCTTTGACCATCTGCTGCAAGTCTTGCCCCTGGACGAACTCCATGACCAGATAGTGTGTGTCGCCCTGGTTATCGATGTCGTAGGCGTGGACGATGTTGGGGTGATCGAGGGCGGCGGCGGCGCGGGCCTCGCGATAGAACCGTGCCAGGTACGACGAATCGTGGACGCGGTTGGTCGGCAGCACCTTGATCGCCACGCGGCGCTGCATGTTGACGTGCTCCGCCAGGTAGACGGAGCTCATGCCGCCGGTTCCCACATGGTCGAGCAGTTTGTATTTGCCGAGAAAAAAGCCGCGGCCGCGCCCGTCGAGCAGCTTTCTGCTTTGCCATTCGGTCAGCAGGCCGGCGTCGACCAGGCACCGTGAAACGGCCTGGGCGTCGTCGGGCGCCTCGTCGCCCTGGCCGCTTTCGCGCGCGCCCACGTTAGCGGTCGCCAACGCCTCGGCCAGCCGGTCCTTGTCGACCAGCCCGCTGCGCCGCACCAAGTCGATGAATGTGTCAACCTTGACCTTGCTCATGACGTCGCCGCCCGAAGCCGCCACCGAAGAAGCGCATTCCTGGAGATCGCGAGCAAAACGGACCACGATCCGAACTACAAGCATGTCGCCGCAGTTGGCCCGGGCGACAAAATCACCGCGGGATCCTGTGGAACTTGTAGAATATCGTGGATGTTGAAAGGATACCAGTAAACTCGCGTCGCCGTAAAGCACTTTCGAAAAATTGTAGAAGATTTTCATTCAACGCCAAGGGGGGGTGCCATGCGGCAACTAGGCGTGTTCGCGAAATACTGGCGACCGGGGACCGTCAAGACGCGATTGGCGGCGAGCATCGGCCCCGAGGCCGCCGCGTGCTTGCACCGTGCGTGCGTGCGGACCGTTATAACCCGAACGTGTACAATGGCCGCGCGCCGCGCGCTCGTGGTCGCCCCACCGGAAAGTCTCGCGGAATTCGCCCGTTTCGCCGGAGCGGCATGGAACGTCGAATCGCAGTCGTCCGGCGATCTCGGGGAGCGGATGCGGCGCTTTTTCGAGGCGTCCTTTGCTCGCGGCGCGAGCGAGGTGGTGCTCATTGGCTCGGACAGCCCCACGTTGCCCCTCGAGTATATCGAGCGGGCATTCGAGTTGCTCGGCCGCCACCCGGTTGTCGTCGGACCGGCATGCGACGGCGGCTACTACCTGATCGGAGCGATGGGCAAACCACCCCCAGTTTTCGACGGTGTGGCTTGGGGTAGCGATGCGGTTTGGCGCCAAACGGTCGAACGGCTGACCGCCGCCGGCTGCTCCCATGCCGAATTGCCCCGATGGTACGACATCGACACCATCGACGATCTGCGGCGGCTGCACGCCGAGCTCTCGGCGATGAATCCGCGTGATCAGGCTTATGAAGCGTTGTGGCGTGAGGTCGTGGGCCAGGTTTCCAACCTGGCAAACACAGCTTTATGCCCCAAAGTCGATCACGGAGGTCCGTGAGAACTCGCGTCGCGCCGCCGGTCGGCGAAATTGGCACGCACCCAATCCTGGAACCCCGCTAGCCAGGTCGTCTCGTCCGCCTCGTTGCGGCCTTCGAGAAACCGAACCATTTCGTCCATCGGCAGGAAAGGAAAGCTCGGGCTGACCGGTCGCTCCGCGTGCTGACCGGTGGGCTGTAACTCGAAGACTCGCAACGCGTGGCCGTCGAAGAGCCAGACCTCCGATATGCGCAATGCGGCGTACATGGCGAGCTTGTCCACCGCCGAATGGCTGATTTCAACTTCGATCGCCAGATCAGGCGGCGGATCGACCTCGAGGTCGATCTCGTCCTGGCCGCGTACCAGAGGTTCGCTGCGTATATAATAGCACTCGTCCGCCTCCAAGCCGCGAGCTTGCACCGCTTTTTTCCAGGTCGTCGAGCCCGCACTGCGAATCGGAATCCGAAGTTCGAAGGTCAGCAACTCGACGAGGCGGCCCAACAGCCGGCTGAAACGCTCGTGTTCGTGTGATGGCACCATGAACTCCAATGCGCCTCGGTCGTACGTCAAATGCAGGTGCGTATCGCCCAGATCCCGCAACAGGGCCTCATACGTCGACCATGAGATCCCGCGCAACAAGAACCGCTGCTCGGGACGGACTTGTTCGGCGATCGACATCGTTCGTACCCTTTCAACTCAGCCGGCGGTGAACTGAGCACTACTTCCCCGTGCAGTATAGCTTGGGGTGGACCGCGGCAGCAAGCAAAGGGGCCGAAGCCGACCGAAGCCGCCGGCCCTCGACGCGACCGACCCGCTGAGGATAGAATCGTCGAATGGTCGACTTATTGATCGTGGGTGGCGGCGTGGTGGGCCTTTCGTTGGCCTACGAAACAGCCGCGGCGGGTTTGAGCGTGCGGGTCATCGATCGCGGGCCGCCGGGCCGCGAGGCATCGTGGGCCGGCGCGGGCATCTTGCCGCCCGCCGGCGCTTCGCCGACCGACGACCCGGTGTTGCAACTGCACCGGCTCAGCAACACCTTGCACGCCGAGTGGGCCGGGCGGCTCCGCGAAGAAACCGGCATCGATAACGGCTTTCGCCGTTGCGGCGGAATCTACTTGGCCCGCGACCCGGCCACCGACGACGACCTCCGACAAACCGTTCGTGAATGGCGCACGTTGGGCGTCACGGCCGAACCCTTGACTTCCCATGAGTTGTCCGAATTGGAACCGGCCCTGGAAACCAAGGGGATCTCCAGTTGCTACTTGCTCCGCGACGAGGCGCAATTGCGAAACCCGCGCCATTTGAAGGCCCTTCTGGCGGGCTGCGAACGGCGCGACGTCGAGATGTCGCCGGGCGTGGCGGCCGAGGAGTTCCGTACCCAAGGCGGGCGGATCACGGCGGTCGAGACGACCAGCGGGCCGATCGCGGCCGGCCAGATTTGCATTACCAGCGGTCCTTGGGCCAAAGCACTCCTGGCGCGGCTCAGCGTGGAGGTGGGGATGAAGCCGATCCGCGGGCAGATGGTGCTTGTCAGCGGCCCGCGGCCCGCGTTGCGGCGGATCGTCAACGACGGACCACGCTACCTGGTGCCGCGCGGCGACGGCCGCGTGCTTGTCGGCTCGACGGAAGAAGATGCCGGGTTCGACAAGCGAACCACGGCTGAAGGCGTGTCGGGCTTGCTCGAGTTCGCCGTAGACTTGGCGCCCGGCTTGAGGCCGGCCCAGTTCGAGCAATGCTGGGCCGGGCTGCGGCCGGCGACGCTCGACGGATTGCCCTACCTGGGGCGGTTGCCCGAGCTGGACAACGCTTTCGTCGCGGCCGGGCACTTCCGCAGCGGTTTGCAACTTTCGCCCGGTACCGCCCTGGTCATGAGCCGGTTGATCCAAGGTTTGGAAGCGACGATCGACCTGCGGCCATTTCGAGTCCAACGAGGCTGAATAAGTGGAAAACCCGTACCAGTCGCCGCAGGACAACGGAAGTGTACCGTTCTCCGAGGGGGGCTCCGGTGGGCTGGGTTCCCACATCCGCATCGTCGCGATCCTGATGATGGTTCAGGGCGGACTTGAGTCGTTAATCGCGGTGCTGCTCTTGATTATGGGTGGAGTGATGCCCACCATATTCGGCGCCATGGCGGCCGGCGCGCCTGCCGGGCCGGGTCAGGCGCCGCCGCCGCCCGCCGCCGTGGGCTGGATCGTGGGAGGCTTTTACTTTGGGTATGGAGTGGTGGTACTCGTGGTGGGGGTACTCAATTTGGTCGCCGGTTGGCGCAATTTCTGGTTTCGCGGCCGGGCGATGGGGCTCGTGGCCCTGTCCTTGGGACTGGTGACGTTGCTCACGTGTTATTGCTTTCCCACCGCGGCGGCATTATTCATTTACGGGCTGATCGTGTACCTTAACGGCCAATCGACCCGCTGGTTCGCGCTGGGCGCCCGCGGCGCGACGCCGGAAGCGATTCAGACGACCTGGTAAGGCCGCTTGGAGGTTAATTGATGGACGATCCGAACCCTCAGAACGATGCTTCGCGACCGGGCGCTTCCCCGCATGGCATGACACCGGTCAACCCATACGCCGCGGGGGCCATGCCTGGGGTGCGCCAGCGACCCGGCGGCCTGACGGCCATTTGCGTGCTGGCGATCGTGCTCGGCGCGTTGGGGTTGATGACAGGTTGTCTTGGAGTTGTGTCACAGGCATTCAACCAGCAGATTCAGAGTGGCATGGCGGGGATCCAAGCAAGGGACAACAAGGAAGTGGGCGAGCTCCAAGAAGAGATGAACGCCAAGGTCGCCGCGGCGACGGCGAAGTACGCGTGGGCGAACAAGCTAATGGCCGGCGTGCAGCTCGCCGTGGCAGGGTCACTCTTGGTCGGCGGGATCATGTCGTTGAAGCTGCGCCCGCTGGGACGGAAGCTGTTGCTTGGCGCATTTATCGGCGCGATCGTCTTCGAAGCGGCACGGCTCTACCCCGCACTCGCCGTCCAGCGGGCGACGGCGCCGATCATGGCCGAGTACATGCCCAAGCTCATGAAGGCACAAGCGCCGCCGGGCGGCCAACCGCAAGGCCTGGATCAGGCAATGTCCGGGATCATGTCGATGGCGATGATTGCCGGAATGGTGTTTTTCGTCGGTATGGTCGTCGTCAAGGGGGTGTTTTACGTGATCGGCATTGTTTATCTCCGCAAGCCGCCGGTCGCCGCCCTCTTCGTGCCGCCGGCGATTGAGCCAACCGAATGGAGATGACGAAACGCCCATG
>DATLQY010000048.1:0-3033 GCA_035534975.1 Pirellulales bacterium | reverse complement strand
TGCCCCAGCCACCGTGAATGTCGCATTCTCGGCCGCGCGAAGTATGAATGAGTGTGAATCCTTGTGGTTCGTGTCATTCAGCCACCTCCAGTTCGTTGCGGACCGAGGCCGAATTCGGGGCGGGGAAGGAGCATAATTTCCTTGACCCTGGGGCGAAACGTGGTATTCTGGCAGCATGGAAGAGGCGAGACGGACGCAAACCTGATAGGGTGTCCTCCCCAGCCCATTGCGCCTCGTGTAGCCGGCATCTCCTCGAAACGCTGTTTCGAGTTGGAACAACTCTCTCGACGCCGTTGATCTCACTTGCCCAATCGCCGATTGAGCGGCCGCCGAGGTAAGCGATGTCGTTCTCAGGAGTACCTCGAATGTCCTACCGTCGCTGGTTTGGGCTGCGTCTCGGGTCGTCCTTGGTGTGCTTGGCGATCCTCGCCGCGCTTGTTGGAAACGTCAGGGCCGACGATGTCAGCCGCGCGGCTCGGCTCGATACGTTCGTGGCCCCCGACGGACAGGGCTATTTCGCGCTGAGCCTGAATCCTAAAATGGCGCCGCCGGCATGCGGTGGACACGACCTCGTGGTTCTGTTCGACACGTCGGCCAGTCAGGTTGGCGCCGCTCGCGAAAAGGCCCTGACGGCGCTGGAGGCGTTCTTGGCGTCGCTCGACGGCAAGGATCGCGTCGCATTGCTTGCGGTCGATTTGAACGCTGTGGCCCTGACGCCGTCGTTCGTCACGCCCGACAGCGAAGCACTGCGGCATGCCCTCGCCGCTCTGCGGCGGCGCGTGCCGCTCGGTTCGACCGATATGCACCTGGCGATGGAGGCCGCCGTGGAGGTCTTCGCGGCGGGTGCGGGTGATGGTCGCCCGCGTTCGGTCGCCTACGTTGGCGACGGAATGAGCACCGCCCGGCTGATTGCCACACGCCGCATGGAGCAACTCGTCGGCAAACTGGTCGATGCCCGCGTGTCGGTCAGTAGTCTGGCCATCGGCCCGCGGCTCGACAACGAATTGCTCGGCGCGCTGGCCAACCATACCGGCGGCCGGTTGTTCGTCGACCAGGACGATTCGAACGCCGGCCAGGATGGTCGGGCATTGGCCGACGCCGCGCGCGGCGCGGTGGTCTGGCCCACTGCGCTGGAATTGCCCGGCTCGTTCCGCGAAGTCTTCCCGCGCCGTTGCCCTCCGCTACGATTCGACCGCGACACGATTCTGCTCGGAAAACTGGACGCCAAGGTGATCCGTGAGCGGCCGTCGGTTCCGGTCCGGATGCGGGCGGAATTGGCGCGAAAGGAGGTCCGGCTCGATTGGAACGTCGCGGCGGAAGTCGCTGGCGATGACCATTCGTACTTGGCCCCCCTGGTGAGCGCCATCGAGCCCAACGGCGGCATTGCGCTACCCGCGGTGGGTAGCGCCGGACTGGCGGAATTGCGACAGTTGGTCAACGTCGGGGCGCGGAACCTGGCCCAACTTGGTCAACAGGCCCTGGCCACGGGCAACGTGAACGAGGCCGGCTATCTGGCCAACGAGGCCGTCCGCTTCGATCCGATGAACCCACAGGCGGCCACGGTCCTTCGGGCGGTCGACAAAGCACGTCGCCAGGTCACTACCCGTCCACAGGGCCCCGCGGCGGGGCCGCGGGATTTGGAGCAAGCCAATTTCAAGAAGCTAGGCGCCGCGGCCGCTGACGAAAGCGGCGAAGCGGCCAATGGCGAGTCGATCGACGGCAGCTCGCTCGACGGTAAATTGATCGACCAGGTCGAGCGCCAAAGACGCGTCTTCGAAGGTTTCATTCGCAGCGAGGTCCTCAACGGTGTCAACCAGGCACGGCAAATGATGAACACCGACGCCGAAAACGCCAACTCCAAGCTCAAATTGCTGTTGGAGAAGGTGGAGCAATCGACCGAGGTCCGGTCCGACGTCCGCGCACAGTTGGCCGGACAGATTCGCGCGGCGTTGCAGGCGACCAGGCGCCAAAGCCAGGTCCAGACCAAACGCGATTTGCACGCGCAACAGATCGCCGCCGAGTCGGAGGCCCGCGAGCGAATCCATCGCGAGATGTTCATGCGCGAGCAGAAGGTCGAGCAATTGATGGCCCGCTTCAGCGCCTTGATGGATGAAGAGCGCTATCGCGACGCCGAGGCGGTGGCCGGTCTCGCTGAGGAGATGGAAACGGGCCGCCCGGGCTTGCGGACCGCCGAGCTCGATTCGCGGATGGTCGGCTACACGACCGACCTGTTGGCCGTGCGTAACGCGCGGAACAAGGGGTTCGTCGATACATTGTTCGCGACCGAGACGTCGACCGTTGCGATTTCCGACAACACGCCGATCGTCTACCCGGCCCCCGAGGTCTGGCAGATGTTGACCGAGCGGCGGAAAAAGTTCAATACGCACGATCTGTCGAAGAGTAGTCCGGCGGAAGCCAAGATCGAAGCCGCGCTCACCGACGAAAGCGAGCTCGACTTCACCGACCAGCCGCTCTCGGATGTGATCGAGTACCTGAAGGACAAGCACGATATCGAGGTCCAACTCGACAACAAGGCCCTGGAAGACGCCAGCGTGGGCAGCGACACCCCGGTCTCGAAGAGTGTCAAGGGGGTCACCTTGCGTTCGGCCCTGCGGCTGTTGCTGGGTGAGCTCGATCTGACCTACGTCATCAAGAACGAGGTGCTGATGGTCACCACCAAAGCGGAGGCCGAGAACATCCTAACGAACAAAGTTTACCCGGTCGCCGATCTGGTCGTTCCCGTGAAGTTGCCGTCGACCGGAGGCTATGGCAGCGGCATGGGCGGCAGCATGCTTGGAGGCGGAGGCATGGGCGGCATGGGCAGTGGCATGATGGGTGGTGGCATGATGGGTGGTGGCATGATGGGTGGTGGCCTCGGCGGACTTGGCGCGCTGGGCGGCCTTGGCGCGCTTGGAGGCATGGGCGGAATGGGCGGCGGAATGGGCGGCGGCGGAATGTTCTAGTTCATCCACGGGAACTTCGGAACGTGCTTGATCTTGAGCGTCGAAATCAAGGCCGATGACGTGGCTTCCC
>DATLQY010000047.1:0-12130 GCA_035534975.1 Pirellulales bacterium | reverse complement strand
ATTCCACAGTCACCTGGCTCTTGCTATCGGGACGTAGCCACTTGACTCGGCCTTGCCGGCGGGCGTCGGTCAGTGCATTGGTGATGCGGTGGGCCAAGGCGATCGGCAGCGGCATGAGCTCGGGCGTATCGTTACAGGCATAACCGAACATCAACCCCTGGTCGCCCGCCCCGATGTCCTTGCCGGAATTGGCGTTTTCATTGACCCCTTGGGCGATGTCGGGGCTTTGCTTGCCGATCATGAGCATCACGGCGCAGGTGTCGGCGCAGATACCCCACTGGTCGTCGGTGTAGCCGACGTCGCGGATCGCTCTGCGGACGACCTCGGTGTAGTCGATCGTAGCTTTGGTCGTGATTTCGCCGGCCACGATCGCCACGCCTGTGGCCACCATCGTTTCGCAAGCGACGCGGCTCAGCGGATCCAGGGCCAAGAGGGCGTCGAGCACGCCGTCGGAGATCTGGTCGGCCAGTTTGTCAGGGTGCCCCATGCTGACGGACTCGCTGGTGAACAAGAACTTTCCGGATGCCACGATCGAAGTCCTCCGTTGGGGGCGTATTGCATGACCCGTGACGCGCATGGGCTGCACCGCGAGCCATTATAGGGTCGGGCGTGGGTGCCAGCAACCCGGTTTGGCGCGCCGGCGGCGCCAAACTGGCCTGGACCGCCGTGCGAAAATCGCTATGCTCCCGCCCCCTGGTTTTAGGTGGTAATAGGCGGAAAAAGGAGTCGTCTGATGAAACGGCCGCTGGTGCTGTTGTCCGCGGCGCTGCTGGCGGCGGGGTGCCAATCGGCCCAACGGCCGACTGACCCATTCCTGCCGCGCACGACCGTACCGCCTCCGCAGACCGGTTCTTACCCCACGCAAGGCGCCGCGCCATATTACCAAGGCCCCGCGCCTGCCTACCAAGGCCCGGCGCCTGCCTACCCCGGACCCCCGTCCAGCCCAGGCTTCACGCCGAACACCTCCGCGCCGGGCAATCTCTACAATCCGCCGGGCGGCTTTGCTCCTCCCCAACCGGCGATCAACACCCGTTCGGCCGTCCCCAACCCAGGCCGCGCCACGCAAGCTTCCACGACGAGCGGATGGGCGGCCCGCGCCGCTGGGTCTTCTCCGCGAACGCAACCAGCCGCGGTGCCTGTTGATGGAGAACCCCTTGGGCAGGCCAACCCGGTGCGGCCGGCAGGGTACAGTGCGCCGACGAGCGTCCAGCGAAATGGAGCGACGCAAGCCCAATACGCACCGCGAGTGCGGATTCGCGTGCCGCAGGCCTCCACCGTGGCTTCCGCGCCTCAGGACGGCTTGCGGAGGTTGATCTCAGACGATAAGGCGATCGACATCATGGATCTGCCGCCGGCCCGGAACCAATGAAGCATCCCGCCGGATATCATCTACCCTGATGCCGGCGCCCTCAAAGTCGCCTTTCGCTCCGCGAAAGGGCGTTCTTTCGCGGAGCGAAAGGCGACAGCTAAAACTTTCCTCGCCGCCGTTCCTTGCTCGGCAGGATCTCCAGGCAAGTCGTCCACCAACCGCTCGCAATCGTCTGCTGGAATTCAAGCGGCAGCCCCTCGGCCTTCATTTCGCGGGCGAGGCGGCCAAAGTCGTACTCGATGGGCACAAACTCAACCGTCAGGCCGGCGGCAGGAGAGTATTCGATCAGCGTGTACCAGACGTTCGTGCGACCGTCGTTCTCGGGCCGCCCCAGGACGCCGACGTTCACGAACCGTTTGCCGCCATTCAGCTCGCGCAGCCAACGGATGCCGGTGTGCGTGGCCAGCACCACGTCGGCCGAAACTTCGTCGACCAAATGGTCGAGGAAGTGCGTGGTGGTCGTCGACTCCCAAAGAAACTCGTTCACCTTCCGCGGGCTGCCGTGACACAAGAGCAACCGCAACGGCCCCATCTCCAATCGGATTTGCTTGGGCAATGCGCGAAGCCAGCGGCGGTTTTCGTGCGACGTGTTGTTCAGCGTGTAGTCGTAGCTGATCCGGGCGAAATGGTTGTCGCGCGGGTCGGTGTAGCCGCACTGGCAATCGTCCAGACCGTGTCCGACCGAATCATCGTAGTTCCCTTGCAAGCACTCGACACCGTGGTCGAAGAGCAGCGGAAACACGCGGTCGGGGTGCGGGCCGAAGGCCCCCAGGTCTCCCAGGCAATAGATCGCGTCCACGCCGCGGCCGCGCGCGTTGCGCAGCGCCGCCGTCAGCGCAAGGTAGTTGCTGTAGATGCCGCCGAAACAGGCGATGCGGGTCGTCATTAGCCTCGTTTCTCGTTCCCACGCTCCGCGCGCTCCGCGTGGGAACGGTTCTTCGGACGCTCTGCGTCCTCGAGGTCGGTCTCACACCTTGCTGAGCTGTGGAGTGGGTTCACGGCCAACTACCATGATATCATTCTAATCGCTTTTAGCCTCGTTCCCACGCGGAGCGTGGGAGCAAGGAATCTCCGCGTCTCCGCGTCTCCGTGTCTCCGCGTCTCCGCGTCTCCCCTCTTCCCCTCTGCCCCTCCTCATTGCCTAGCGCCGCTCGACGGATTCGCGCAGATCGCCCCGTACCGGTAGCAGGTAGAGCAAGCCCCGTGCTTGATCGGATAGGGCACAAGCGCGTCGGTCAACTTGTCGCCCAGCCGGGCTTCGGGCGATTCGATCAGGATCGGACAGACGTATACGCCGCGGTCGGTGACGATGCGGCTGTGCTCGCAGATCAATTGCGAGGCGTCGTAGCCATCCATCATCTCCACCTGGACCCGCTCGGACTCGTCGTAGCCGCGCGTCCGCCGTTCCTCGGCGCCGATCAAGAGCGCCGGCAGGATTTTCAGTCGCGGCCGGCAGTAGCCGATCGCCCGGAGCGCCTGGCTGAACTTCTCCACCACCTCCGGTTCTTGCTCGTCGGGCCAGGTGCGGGCGGCCGTGATGATCGGCAGAAAACCGTGCCGCACGAGCTGCCGTACGCCGCGCATCGCCCGCTCGAACGTGCCCGCTCCGCGGATCGGGTCGTTCGATTCAGGCGAAAAACCGTCGATCGACACGCGAAACTCCAGGCTGTAGAGGCCTTGAGCTTCGGCGCGGGCAAGCGCTTCAAGCCATTCGTCCTTGAATACCGTACCGTTGGTGAGCACGGTCGCCGGACCATAACGCAGGGTCTCGATCAGGATCGAAGTCATCTCGCGGTGCAGGAACGGCTCGCCGCCGGTAAAGTAATACTCCTTCACCCCCAGGGCGACCGACTCGGCGAGGCAACGGCGGACCGTGTCGAACGGAAGGTAGCCGAACGTGTCGTTCTTGGGGCTGCAACTGATGAAACAATGGCGACAGGTCAGGTTGCAGAGCGTGCCCGCCACCTGGAACCAAAGCTGGTCGAGGTGCGATAGCCGGACCATCGGTGCTGCCGAGGAGGTCATGGCAGGCGCTCCCCGATCGTGGAGTAAAGGTTCAAGTCCGCGCGGTCGCCGATGATCGCGAATAGCTCGCGGATTTGTTCCCGACCGAGGGAAAGCAAGAACTTCGACCCTCGGCCATGGCTCTTAGAACCGATGATGTAGAAATCGGGTTCGGGGTTCAACAAGGTCGCCGGGCCGTGCGCCTGCTGATCGAGGCAGTCGGCCGAGGCCTGCCCCAAAAGGGCCGCCGCCAGTTTCATCGGTGCTTGCGAGGCATAGCACTCGTGGACGTGCAGCTCGGCATACAGACGGTTGTCGGGCCGGTAGCCGACGTTGGCAATGATTCGCTCGACTTCGAGCAAGCCCTCGTGGCGGCCTGCCAACGTGACGCCGAACCGCTCCACCGCCGGCTGCCACTCGATCGCCTCGACGAGCGTACCGGGCCAGTGCGTCACGCGACCGTCTGCGGAGCCGGCCAGCGCATTGGCCGCCCGCGCCAGGCGATCACGTTCGGGAAGTCGGTCGTCGGGCACCCGTGCGATCGGAGCGCCCGCGCCGGCGTCGGATTCACCGCGCGTAATCCAGGTGACCCGCGTTTCGGGCGAGCTCGCCGCCAGTTCGGCCAACGCAACGGCGCTGGTGGCGGCGGAATAGCCCGCCCCAACCAGCAGCACGCGGCGGCCCGCGTAACGACCTCGGTCGCGCCCCAGCACGTCGGCCAATCCGTATTCGATCCGCTCTTGCGCACCGATCTCTCCCGGGGCCGGCATTCCTCCCCGCCCTACCCAGTTGTGTTGGCCGTAGGTGCCCGTCGCATCGATGACGACATCTGCCGTCGCAGTGCGTTCCTCGCCCGAGAGCTGGCGGAGCAGGATCCGAAACGGGTCGTCGGCCCTTGTATCGGCTTCGACCAGGTCGCTCTTCAAGAGCCGCTCGTGCCCCAGGGCCGTGACCTCGGTGTGCATCTGAATGTGATCGACCAGCAAGTCGCAACGGGCCAGCGGCAAGAAGTAACGTTCCACAAGTTCGCGTCCGGTTAAGATCGCGTCATCATCAGGCGGACGCCATCTGGGTTCCTGGGCGGCAAGCGCCGCCAGCCCCAACGGCGAGACGTTCATCCGCCAGGGACTGAACAGTCGCGCGTGCCCCCAGAGCAACAGATTTTCGCAGATTTGGCCGCGTTCGTAGAGATCGACGTCGTAGCCCAGGAAGCGAGCATAGAGGGCCGTCTCCAAGGCGATGGGGCCAGCGCCGAGCACGGCTATCCGCGCGGGAGTGTCGATCGCCATGGGGCACTCCCCTACTTCAGGACAATTTCCACGATCAGGTACTTCTCCTACGATCACGAGGGACGCGTGCGTTTTTGCAAACTCCAGCCGTCCGGCAGGACCGCGTCCTTTGGAACGACGACGATTCCATCGGATATGACCGCCTGGTCATTTTCGATGTCCTCGCTGTCTTTCAATCCACCGGCGTTGTCTACGCGCACGTTGCGGCCGATGCGGCAGTTCTTGTCGACGATCGCCCCCTCGATCAGGCTCCCTTCGCCGATCAAAAGCGGCGGCCGGCCCGCGGCCAGCTCGGCGGCCGCCTCCTGAGGAGACTGGAACCAGTCGTAGCCCATCACGATCGAGTTGCGGATCGTCACGTTGCGGCCGAGCCGGCAGCGCAGCCCAATCACGCTGTTTTCGATCGTGGCGCCTTGTTCGACGATGCAGCCGTCCGCCAGAAGGCTGTTGCGGACGGTGCCGCCCTCGATCCGCGAGGGGGGAAGAAAGCGGGCGTGCGAGTACATCGGCGCTTCGGCCGAGTTGAGCTCGAAACTCGGAACCGACTTCGTCAAATCGAGATTGGCGTGGTAGAACGACTTGATCGTGCCGATGTCTTCCCAATAGCCGTCGAACAGGTGGACCTGCACTCGGTGCGTGCGGATCGAGGTGGGAAATATTTCCTTGCCGAAGTCGCGATAGTCGGTCTTGGTCAAGAGATCCACCAACGTTTGGCGGTTGAAGATGTAGATGCCCATGTTGGCCAGGCAATCGCGCCCGCGGCTGGCCACGCCACGCGCGTCGATCCAGGCCGGGTCGGTCCGCACCAAGGCCAGCTCCTGCTCCGTCTTCGGCTTCTCCAAGAAACCCTGCACGCGCCCCGTATCGTCCAACCGCATGATCCCCAGCCCCGAAGCCGCCTCGCGCGGCATCGGCAATGCGGCGATCGTCACGTCGGCCTTCGTGCGCTGGTGCGTCGCCAGCATGTCCATGTAGTTCATGCGGTACAACTGATCGCCCGAGAGAATCAGCACGTACTCGATGCCGGGCTGTTGCAGATAACGGAGGTTCTGCCGCACCGCGTCGGCCGTCCCCTGGTACCAGCCGGCATTTTCGGGCGTCTGCTGGGCGGCCAGGATTTCCACGAAGCCGCCGTTGAACGAGTCGAAGCGGTAAGTGCGACGAATATGGCGGTGCAGACTGACCGAGTTGAACTGCGTCAGCACGTAGAGCCGATTCAGCCCGCTGTTGATGCAATTCGAGAGCGGGATGTCGATCAGACGGTACTTGCCGGCCAGCGGCACCGCCGGCTTCGAACGGAACTTCGTCAGGGGGTGCAACCGCACGCCACGGCCGCCCCCCAGGACCAACGTCAGGATGTTGTTCATCGGTGTCACGCCGCCAACGTGAGTTATGAGTGGTAAGTTGTGGGTGCGCAAGCCGCCGGACATTGTAATCCAATGCCGGCCGGTTAACAGCCTGCCGATGGGGCGACAGCAACGCAAGCATGCCCGATGACGAAGCCCCTCTCGTAGCGGAATTCGTTGGAATTCCGGCGCATAGGGTGCGATTCGGAACCGGCCCCCGAGTTCTGGTTTGGGCGGTCTGGGGTGTTTGTTCCGGTTCTAACGATTTTGACGAAAGTTCCGGTTGGGCGAATTCCGATAGACTCGCTGTTTCAAACACGGCGCGCGTGAGCCGCGCCGTGGACGGCTTTCAGCGAGGAATTTGCAATGCAATCCGCCTGGCGAACACAGCGAATTTGGGCATTTTGCGCCGTCGTGACGGGCTTGCTGCTCGTTTGCGCCGAACCGGCCTTGGCTCAGAAATTCGCCCGCCGGGCGCCGGCGGACTCGACGATCGAGACCGACGACGAATCGGATGGTCCCGATCTCGTCGCCGCTGCTCCCACGCGGCGAGCGGTTCAATTCCGTTCACCCAAAAGCTTGAGTCACCAGGTCGCGGCGCGCGGGCCCCAGTCGCCCACGCTCCCCGAATGGCAGCGCGGTCCCGGACCTCGCTTCCGTCCTGCCTCCAATCGCATGCTCCAACAGGACGGTTCGCAGGACATCGAGCTCCCGTTGAACCGGCCCATGAGCGACGGGGAGGAGGTCATCGTCGACGATGGGGCGATATCGGGCCAGGGCGAATCGATCGGGCAGGGTATCAGGGGCCAGAGGATCGAGCAGGTCCAAGATGGCGACGTCATTTACGAGGAAGGCGAATTCGACCCGTGGGCGGCGGGCATGGACGGCGGCTGTGACAGTTGCGGAGAACATGTTTGCGGGCCCGATTGCGACGACGGCTGTCAATGGGTGCGCCCCTGCGACGGAATCTGCATTCCGCGGCACAGGATCGACGAGACGTCGTTCTTCATCGGTCCTCAGGCGTTCAAGGGTCCGCTCGACCGTGGCGTGAACGGCAACTTCGGCGTCCACGAGGGGGTGAATTTCGCCGGTCAGTTTGGGCGCTGGCTCGGCATCGGCGCGCTGGGGATCGGCTATCAGGTCGGTGCCACGTTCGTGCAAAGCGATTTTTCGGGCAACAGCGTGAATGGCGTCCAGAACAAGGAACGCGACCAACAGTTCATCACGGCCGGCCTGTTCCGCCGCGCGCGCCGAGGATGTGGCTTTCAGTACGGGGCGGTCTATGACTACCTTCACGACAACTACTACACGAAGTTCAACGTGGGCCAGGTGCGGGCGGAGCTCAGCTACCTGAACGGTTGCGGCCACGAATTCGGCTTCTGGGGCGCGTTCCACGCCAAGCCGGGGACCGGCTTCGTGGGTCCGACGTTGGCGACGTTTCAGACCATCGACATGTACAATCTGTTCTACAGGTACACCTTGACCAACGGCAGCCAGGGCCGCGTCTGGGCCGGCGCCACCGGCGGCAAGGGCGGCGTCCTGGGTGCCGACTTCCGGATTGTGATCACCAACCAATGGGACTTCATGGGCGCGATGACCTACCTGATCCCCGCGCAAGGCCCCGGCACCGCCGGCGGCTTCAGGCAAGAAGCTTGGGGCATGGGAATCAACCTGGTCTGGTATCCCGGCCGCCGCTGCTGCGGCACTCACAACACGCCGTACCGGGCGCTGTTCATGCCTGCTGACAACAGCACACTCATCACGCGCCAGCTTGGAATGTAGCCCTACTTGTCGCACAGCGACATCGGCAGGCGTCTGAAGGTTACGCACGCGGCAAAAACTCCTGCGTCTCCACCACTCCCGGCAGGGCGTATCGTTGGTAATTCCTCGTTCCCACGCTCCGCCGACCCGCTGCGCGGGTGCCCCGAACGACTCTTCGGCCGCTCTGCGGCCCCGTCTCCGACCTTTCCCAAACGACCCGGCCTCATGCGAATCCACAATAACTTTGGCCGTTTTTCATCGTCACCATCGTCACGCATCGTCACTCCCCTATACGGGGGTCATCAGGGCTGGCCCAGCGTACTCGGTCGCTGGCGACGGTGTCCATGCTTAACTCGTGGTTTCTCGCTCGTTCTCTGAGCCGTTTTTTTGTTTTCTATGGTGATCTTCGTCGTGCTCGCCATGCCTGGAGTGAACGAAGGTGGATCGACGTCTTCCATTGGCTACCTTTTGCGTTGGTTGCCTGTGCCGTAAATGGCATGCCGGGTACCCCCCCTGCCGTGAAGTTACCGAAAGCAGCGTCAGCAGCGTCAGCACGGACCTATTCGCCGCGCGCAACATCCTGCTACTAATCGGCTTGTGAACGTCGCTGCGATCGCGGCGCGATCGAACGACCAGCGTCAGCGAGCGTCAGCATGGCCGCTGCCCAGCGTCAGCGTCAATGCGGTCGCGAAAATGGCCATCTTTGTTGGAACTGATGCCACCAATGACGAATTCCTCGATTTTCGCATCCCGGCCGGTGGATTTCGCGCGCCAGTTGAGCACCTTGCACCGCGAGTTGAGCACCTTGCACCGCGAGTTGAGCACCTTGCATCGCGAGTTGAGCACCTTGCCCCGCCAGTTGAGCACCTTGCCCCGCAAGCACAGAAAGAGGAGCGAAAGAAATGAAACCTGCTGAAGTGAGCACGCCGTCAGATCGAGAAGTACTAGTTAAGCGGAGCTTTGATGCGCCGGTGAATCTGGTGTGGCAGGCGTATACGGATCCCGCGTTGATGCGTCGTTGGCTAACGGCCATGCCCGGATGGTCGATGCCGGTTTGCGAGATGGCTACTCATGTGGGTGGGAAGTATCGCTGGCGCTGGCGAGATAACGAGAACGGCCAGGAGTTTGGGTTCACGGGAGAGATGCTTGAGGTCGCGTTGCATTCGAAGATCGCGCATACGCAAATCTACGACCCGAGCGACTTGGGTGGATCGATGGGAGGTGAACCATATATCGTCACCGTCACATTCAATGAGGCCAACGGAATGACAAACGTGGCGACCTCAATCAAGTTCGCCTCGCAAGCCGACCGAGACGCCGCGTTCTCAACAGGCATGACCGACGGCATGGAAATGAGCTACAAGCAACTCGACGGAGTACTGGCGGGTTAGGTCGCGTTGCATTGCTCACGCACCTTCGCTCGCTTTCGACAGAACGGCCAACACTAGTCATGCCGGACCTCAAATGGCTCGACGGCTACTGCGGCGAATCCGTCGATGAACTGATCGCACTCGAAGGGAAGTATCGCACGGATTCACTGGTGCTGGATGCTTTACCTGCAATCGGTCAACGGCAGCACCACCTCCGGCTCCAGCGCCGTCGTCAACAAGGGCACCGGCACCTCCTTCACCTACACCAACCGCCATAGCGCCAAAGAACGTCTCGCGCCTTCCCGCCCGCGACGAGTTGGCGACGATATCTATGGTGCGGGCCCCTGGCCCCTCGCGCCGCTGGCGGGTAAGCTGACAAGGGTAGGAAACTCCCAGATCCTCCCCACGATCTCGCCCGATGCGAAAGTTGCTCGCTGAATTGCTCGATTCCTTGGCGGCCGGCAAGCCCCTAGTTTACTGCCGGCTCGTCGAGACGCGCGGTTCGACTCCGCAAAAGGCAGGGGCCATGATGCTGGTTTACCCCGACGGCTCGCAGGCCGGAACACTGGGGGGCGGTTGTGTCGAGGCCGAGGTCAAGCGCCGCGCACTGGCCGCCCTCGACCGCCGCAATGCCGAGAATTGCAATGCCGAGAATTGCAATGCCGAGGATTCCAGTGCCGAGAATTGCAATGCCGAGGATTCCAGCGCCGAGGTCGTCGTCTTTCAACTCGACAGCGACTACGGCTGGGACGACGGTCTGATCTGCGGAGGAAGGATGCACGTGCTCGTGCAACCGCTCACCCCGCCTATCGTCGCCGAACCGGAACGATCTGACGAAACGGCCTATTTCCGCGCGCTCCACGAGTTGATCGTCGAAGGCGCCGGGGCCATCGAGGCCGTCGTGTACGACGCCGAGCGGAGCGAGTTGCCGGCGCCCGCTTGTTACCTGTTCGACGCCAACGGAAGCCTGGTGCGGTCGAGCCTGAAGGCGCCGGCGCAAGGCGGCGACGTTCCGGCGGCCGTCGCCGCCGAACTGCCTTCGCTGGCCGCGCGGCCGAGAGCAAGCGCGACGCATGGCGTGGCGTACCTGCCGGTGCTGCCGCGCTGCCGCTTGCTCATCGTCGGCGGCGGGCACGTCGGCCAGGCGGTCGGCAAGGGGGCGGCCGAACTGGATTTCGACGTATGGGTGGTCGACGACCGCGCCGAATACGCCAGCCGCGAGCGGTTTCCATGGGCCGAAAGACTGATCGCCGGGCCGATTGGGCCGACCTTGAAATCGCTCGAAATCACGCCCGACACCTACGCGATCATCGTCACCCGAGGCCACAACCACGACGAAGAGGCCCTCTGCCACCTGGCCGAGCGCGGCGCGCGGTACGTCGGACTGATTGGCAGCCGGCGGAAGATCAAGTTGATCTTCGACGACTTGGAGGCCGAGGGGATCTCGCGCGAGGCGTTGGCTCGAGTCCACGCTCCCTTGGGAATCGACATCGGCTCGCAGTCGGTGCCCGAGATCGCGGTCAGCATTCTCGCCGAGCTGATCGCGCACCGCAATCTCGCCGGCCGCGTGCCCGGCCGGCCCGATGGGGTGTTGGCGATGAACGGAGGAAAGTGATGTACCTGAAAATGGCCAAACGCGTGCTGCTGGAAACCGACAAGCGGTTGGTGTGGAAGCTCGCCTGGAACATGGGTTACAAAGGAATGCGATCGGTGCAGAGGTACAAGCGCCGCTTGAAGCGGGGCGAGTTCTTTCCGCCGTTCCTCTACATCTCGATCGTCAATAGCTGCAACCTCCGTTGCCAGGGGTGCTGGGTCGACGTGGCCGCCCCGCAGCAGACGATCGACCTGGCCGCCATGAACAAGCTGATCGGCGAGGCCAAGGCCGCCGGCAACAGTTTTTTCGGAATCCTCGGCGGCGAGCCGTTCATGCATCCCGAGCTGCTCGATATCCTCGCCGCTCACACCGATTGCTACTTCCAGGTCTTCACCAACGGGCAATTCATCACCGCCGACGTGGCCCAGGAGCTGCGCCGGCTGGGCAACGTCACCCCGCTGGTGAGCGTCGAGGGGACCGAAATCGTCAGCGACCAGCGCCGTGGCCGGACCGGCGTTTGGAGCAAGACGATGGCCGGCTTGCAGCACTGCCTTGACAACAAGGTGCTCACCGGCGTCTGCACCAGCCTCTGCCAGACCAACATCGACGACCTCTTGACCGAAGCCTGGGTCGACCGGCTGATCGAAATGGGCGTGATGTACTGCTGGTACCATGTCTACCGGCCGGTGGGGCCGGAGATGAACGCCGACTTGGCGCTCTCGCCCGAGCAGCAGCGGCGCGCGCGGCGGTTCGTGGTCGATATGCGCGTGAAAAAGCCGATCGGGATCATCGACGCCTACTACGACGACCGCGGCCAGGCCCTCTGCCCGGCGGCGACCGGCATCAGCCACCACATCAGCCCCTGGGGCGATATCGAGCCTTGCCCCATCGTGCAGTTCGCCAAGGAGTCGATCCACGACGATCGGAGCGTGCGCGAGACGTTCCAGCAGTCGGCATTCCTGCGCGACTTTCGCGAGTTGGCCGCCTCGGCCACGCGTGGATGCATCGTCTTGGAGCGGCCCGACCTCCTCAAGGGGCTCGTCGAAAAGCACGGCGCGCGCGACACGACGGTGCGCAAGACGGCCCTAGCCGAGTTGGAGGCGATGAGGCCGCGGCCCTCGCAGTACGACCCCGGCCACGAGATCCCTGAAAAGAGTTGGTTCTACCGCTTCGTCAAGAAGCACTGGTTCAACGACTTCGGGACGTACGCGGGTAAGCATGAAGCATGAGAGTTTTGACGCGGCCTTGCAAAATCGGGGGTCTCCAGTCGTCTGACTTTATCCTGTTCTCGTTCCGCCACGACGGAGCTTGCCTCCGGCGAGCGATGATTGACAGCTAGAGTCGAATGTTGATCGCAACCATTTCTCCGCTCTCCCATTTTGCGGTCGCGGGGGGGG
>DATLQY010000046.1:0-11048 GCA_035534975.1 Pirellulales bacterium | reverse complement strand
GCGCGTGAAATGAAGCGGCTTGGACGTGAGCTCGGATTTGCCCTGCTGGCGTGGTTCGTGGTAGTACCAAGGGTTGACGCCGGCAATGCACCGTCGGCAAAACCCAATCTGTTGGTCCTCCTCGCCGACCAATGGCGCGCCGACGCGCTGGGCTACGTCGGAGATCCCAACGTGCAGACTCCCCACCTCGACCGGCTGGCGCGCGAGAGCATGAACTTCGCGCGGGCCGTGTCGAACTGCCCGGTTTGTTGCCCGACCCGCGCATCCCTGATGACCGGCCAGCGGCCGTTGACGCACGGGGTCTTCTTGAATGACGTACCGCTGCCCGACAAGGCGGTGACGATCGCGGAAGTCCTCCAAGCGGCGGGCTACGCGACGGGCTACATCGGCAAATGGCACCTCGATGGTCGGGGACGATCGAACTTCACTCCGCCCGAACGCCGGCAGGGTTTCCACTATTGGAAGGCCCTGGAGTGCACGCATGACTACAACCAGTCGTTCTATTTTGCCGACGATCCCACGCGACTCGTCTGGCCGGGCTACGATGCCATCGCCCAGACACGCGATGCCGAAGAATACGTTCGCGGCCAGGCGGCTTTAGGACGTCCGTTCGCCCTGTTCCTGGCTTGGGGGGCGCCGCACAATCCCTACCACACGGCGCCCGACGAGTACCGGGCACGGTACGAGCCCGACGACATCCGCCTCCGCCCCAACGTCCCCGAGAAGCTCGCGATCCCGGCACGCCGCGAACTGGCCGGCTATTACGCCCATTGCTCCGCACTCGACGACCTCGTGGGAAAACTGTGGGAGACGTTCAAGCAGGCCGGCATCGAGGAGAACACGATCCTCGTCTTCACCTCGGACCACGGCGACATGCTCTACTCGCAGGGCGAGGTCCGCAAGCAAAAACCCTGGGAAGAATCGATCCGGGTGCCAATGTTGATCCACTGGCCCGCCGGACTTCGCCGCGCGGGGCGGCGCCTCGACGCGGCGTTCAATTCCGAAGACCTGCTGCCGACGCTCTTGGGACTCATGGGCGTGGTAGTTCCCGAGATGGTCGAAGGACACGACCTGAGCGGCGCCATGCGGGGCCATGACACACCGTCCGACGACGCCAGCTTGATCACCTGTGTTTCGCCTTTTGGCGAATGGAGCCGCCAGCACGGTGGACGCGAATTCCGAGGCGTCCGCACCCGCCGCCACCTCTACGTGCGCGATCTCTCGGGTCCTTGGCTGCTCTACGACATGGATGCCGATCCCTACCAGTTGCATAACCTGTGCAACCAAGACGAGCACGCGGCTCTACAGGCCGGGCTGGAGGCGCAGCTTCAGCGAAAGCTTGCCGAAACGAACGACGAGTTCCTGCCCGGCCCGAAGTACATCGAGCAATTCGGCTACAAGGTCGATGCGACCGGGACGGTGCCCTATACGCCGTGATCCTTCACCGGCGTCTTGCGAAGGGTTGGCAAGCCGACGCCCGTCGCCTCGAAGCCTCCGTCGACCGCGAGCACCTGGCCATTGATGTAGCTCGCGGCGGAACTGCACAAGAACCCGGTCGCCGCGGCGATCTCCTCGACGGTACCGTAACGGTTCAGTGGAATCACGTCATGGTAATCGGCGCGGATGGCAACGCTGTGGACCAGCTTCGACATTTCCGTTTCGACCGGGCCGGGGGCGATCGCATTGACTCGAATCCCCTGGGTCCCCAATTCGACGGCCTGTTGCTTGGTCAGGTGGATGATGGCGGCCTTGCTGGTGCCATAGGCGACTCGTAGCGTGCTGGCTCGCAGTCCGGAGATCGAAGCGATATTCACCACACTACCTCCGCCGCTGCCGAGCATTACCGGCACGCACGCCTGAGTGCATAGGAACGCGCCGTCGAGGTTGGTCGAAAGCACGTACCGCCACTCTTCGTAGGTGGTCTCAGCGATGGGCTTGAAGATTGCGACGCCCGCGTTATTTACCAGCGCGTCGATGCGACCAAAGGCCGCCGCCACCTGGTCGATCGCGGCCTGTACCTGAAACGGGGATGAGACGTCGCAATGCACGGCCAGCACTCGATCTGGGTCGTTCAACGTCCTCGCCGTCCGCAAAAGCGTCTCGGCGTCGATGTCGACGAGCGCCACGCGGTATCCCGCAGCAAGGAACCATTCCGCGATTCCCAAGCCAATGCCACGAGCGCCGCCCGTCACGACGGCAACCTGGGTCGATGTGATTGTCATGGGGTAGTTTACCACACTGCCAAGGGAAGTCGCGGCTACGGGATCGTAACGCGACGCGCGGGCGATTACAATCACGCGATGGCTCGTTTCGTCGTGATCCTTGTCGTTCTGCTCGCCGCGCTTTGGATGCTGTCCGAGAGCGGCCTCCTGCCGGAGCCGGTGGCGGCGGCGGTGCGACCGATCTTGGGATTGAGCTGCTCCCTCGCCTGGCCGCTGTTCTTCCTCTCGCTCTGGCTGGCCCCGGGCCTTTATCGCGAGCTGGCCAACGACATGTCGCACTTCTGGCGGCGGCTGCGCACCCGGCGCCACGAAATCGAGGAGCTGGAACGCAAGATCGCCCATCTCGACAAGCCGCACCACCGCCTGCAACTGGGCAACATCCTGCTGTCGCAGGGACGTACCGAGCGCGCGGCCCGGCTGTTCGAAGAAGCGTTGACCGGCGACGGCGAATCGCTTGAGGCCAGGTACAAGCTTGGGTTGTGCCATTTCGAGCGAAAGCGCTACGGCGAGGCGGCCGACCTGCTGGAACAGGTCCACGCCGTCAAGCCCGAGCACGATTACGGCATCGCCTACCTCCGCCTCGCCGAGGCGCACGACCGCACCGGCAACGTCGAGCGCGCCGGCCACGTCTACGCCACCATGCTGCGATTCTATCCCAACCACCCCGAGGGGAGTTATCATTACGCCCTGCTCTGCGAAGGGCGCGGCGAGCTGGACGACGCGCGGCGCCTGATGCGCGACGTGGTGTTCTCCGTCCGCCACAGCCCCCGCTTCCACCGCCGCCGAAACCGTCACTGGCTGCTCAAGGCCCAGTGGTGGCTCTGGCGGCGGCGCTGATGGGGCACGGGAAGGCAAGGTACCACGGCTGCCGTGAGCAATTACATTGCGCAATTAAGGTCAATCAATCAGCAAGTGGAGACGGCCGAATAGAGTCGGTTGCGCGGTGCCGCAAAACTAAGTGCGCCCCGATCAGCCTATTGACCGCGCCAGGGCCCGCCCGCTATGCTGGAAAGTGCCCGTGGGCAGGTTCCTTATCGGCCGCACCGGATTATTTCCGGTGCGGCCATTTTTTGTTTGGTCGATGTAAACGCCGATCGACGGATGCCGGATCGGCCTGTAAACTGGGTGGTATGTTCAGGACCATGCTCCCCCGTGTGTTGTTTTCGGTCGTGGCTGCGGCGCTCGCTATGTGCGTCGTGAAAAGCCGCGGCGATGAGCCGCCGCTTGCGCCCGAGAAAACGGCATTCTTCGAGCAGAAAATCCGTCCATTGCTCGTCGGCAGTTGTCTCAAGTGCCATGGAGATGCGGGCAAGCCCAAGGGTGGGCTGCGGCTCGACTCTCGATCGGGGTGGGAGCAGGGGGGCGACACCGGACCGGCGGTCGTGCCGGGCAAACCCGACCTGAGTTTGCTCATCAAGGCCGTTCGCTATGCCGACGCCGATCTCCAGATGCCCCCTTCTGGCAAGCTCGCCGACGCCCAGATCGCGCTTCTGGAGCAATGGGTTTTGATGGGGGCCCCTGATCCGCGCGTGGAATCGCCGGCCGGCGCCGCGGCGGTGAGCGCTCGGGCGGAAGCCACGAGTCATTGGGCGTACCAGCCATTGCGCTCCGTTTCGGCACCGAAAGTCGGCGACTCGGCCTGGCCGCTGGATGAAGTCGATCAGTTCATCCTGCAGGCGCTTGAAGAACACGGATTGCAGCCGTCGCCCGATGCCGATCGGTTTACCTGGCTCCGCCGCGTGACACTGGACCTGACGGGTCTGCCCCCAACGCCGGACGAAATTGCCGAGTTCGTGAATGACGGCTCCGAACACGCGAGGGAATCGGTCGTGGACAGGTTGCTCGCGTCCAGCGGGTTTGGCGAGCGGTGGACCCGCCCCTGGCTGGATCTCGTCGGTTACGCTGACCAAATCGGTTCGGCCAACAATGTTCCCGCGGAGCACGCCTGGCGGTACCGCGACTACGTGATCCGCGCAGTTCAGTCGGATAAGCCATTCGATCAGTTCGCGCGGGAGCAAATCGCGGGCGACCTGCTGACCGCCGGCAGCATCGAAGAACGGCGCGACCAGTTGACGGCGACCGGATTCCTGGTCTTGGGAAACGTGAACATCGTCGAGGCGGATAAGCTCGTGATGCGGACGGACGTCGTCGATCAGCAGGTGGAGAAGGTCGGCAAAGTGTTCCTGGGTCTGACGCTCAACTGCGTTCGCTGCCACGACCATAAGTTCGACCCCATCACCCTGGGCGACTACTACGGACTGGCGGGCATCTTCGCCAGCACCGAATCGACCTACAAGGAAGAGCGCGGAGTGTGGAGCTCGGTCACCAAGCTCCCGCTGCCGGAAACGCTGGAGCAGTTCGCGCTCCGTGAAACGACGCGCCGCGCGCACGACCGGCAGGTGGCCCAGGTCCGTAGCGAGAATGCGGCCGCCGCGGCGCGGCTGGCCGAAATCGGGCCACTCGTCAAGGCGAACAAGGAACAGGCCGGTGCCGTTGGGGCTGGTGCCGTTGCGGCCGGGGGCGCGCCGGTAAGCGAGTTGGAGCAGGAAGCCGCGCGGCTCACCGCCCGGATCAAGTCGCTCGAGCAGCAGTTGCTGCACCTCGACTATCTAAAGCCGACCGCGCCTTTGGTATTTGCCGTCAAGGACGCACCGGAAATTGCCGACGCGCGAGTGCAGGTTCGTGGCGACCCGCACGTCCTGGGCGGTTCGCACCCGCGCGGATTCGTGCGCGTCGCCGGCCATGTGCCCGTCCCCGAAATTCCTCCCGGCCAGAGCGGCCGACGGCAACTGGCGGACTGGCTCACGACGTCAGCCAGTTCCCTCGTGAGCCGCGTCACCGTCAACCGGCTGTGGCAGGGGTTGTTTGGACGGGGGATCGTCGCATCGGTGGACTATTTCGGCGTCCGCGGCGAACCACCGACCCATCCCGACCTGCTCGACTACTTGGCGCAGGAATTCATTACGGATGGCTGGTCACGGAAACGGCTTATTCGACGGCTTGTCCTCAGCCGCGCGTACCGCCAGCAGTCGGCCGTGGACGACACGACGCGTGGGGCCCTGGCGGCCGACCCGGACAACCGTCTGTTTTGGAGGATGAGCCCGCGTCGCCTCGACGCCGAGATGATTCGCGACGCGGCGCTCGCCGTCAGCGACGGTCTTCAAGCCTCCGGCGGAGGGCCGGCGCTCGCGCTCGAATTCATCGAGAACGTCGGCGGCCTGAACCCGAAAGACGTCAATCCGATCAGCTTTTCGCTGTCGAAATTCCGCGACGAGCAGCACCGCGTTCGGACGATCTACTTGCCGGTCGTCCGGTCGTCCGAGCAGCGGGGACCGTCCGACGTCCTCAACTTCTTCGATTTCGCGCAGCCGGCGCGGTTCACGGGCGACCGGCCCACAACCGCCGTGACTTCGCAGGCGCTGTTCCTGCTGAATGGCCCACTCCTCAACGACGCGGCGAGAAAACTCGCGACGACGGTTCTCGCCGGCGCCGCGCACACGACCGACGACGGCCGGATCGCCGCCTTGTACTTGCGTGTCCTGGGGCACCCTCCATCTTCCGAAGACATGGCCGCCGCCCGCGAGTTTCTGGCGGTTGATGAGGGGGCCGCCGGGGCCGATCATGCCGTGCTCCGCTGGCAGCGGTTGATCCATGCCTTGTTGGCATCGAATGAGTTTCTGTTCCGACTGTGATCCGAAGCGCGAGGCCACACCATGCCCACCCCCCAATTCACTAGCGGCCGTTGCCGATTCGACCGCCGGCGGTTTCTCGCAGGTTCCGCGTGCGGTTTCGGGGCCGTCGCGCTGGAGGCGATGCTGGCCGATGTCGCCTCCGCCGCCCAGAACCCCCTTGCCCGTCGAGCGCCTCATTTCCCCGCGGCCGCAAAGCGGGTGATTTTCCTATTCATGGCGGGGGGACCATCTCAGCACGACTTGTTCGTTGCCAAGCCGCGACTGGTCCGCGACCATGGCAAGCGCGTCGGTGTCGCGAATCTCCCGCGCGGGATACCCGTGGGAACCGAGAAATTCCTGACGCTCGGGCCGACCGCCGAATTCGCGCCCCGCGGAGAGTCTGGGGCGACGATTTCCAATCTGCTCCCGCATTTGGCGGAGGTCGCCGACGACCTCTGTTTTCTGCACGGAATGCAGGTCGATAATCCGGCGCACGATCTGGCGACACTGCAGTTCAACACGGGGGTCATCAACGAGGTCCGGCCGGCGATGGGGGCTTGGGTGAGCTACGGACTGGGGACCGAAAACGCGAATCTCCCCAGCTACATCAGCATTTTCGCCGGCAGCGATGTGCGCGAACGGGCCTCGGCGTTCCTGCCCGCGGCGCACCAGGGAACCGTCATCGGGAACATTCCCAGGGACTCCAAGGAACCGGCGATTCGGTTTCTCGACGATCCGCAAACGACGCCGGCCGCGCAGCGCCGCGAGATCGACCTCGTGCAAGGGCTCAACCGCCGGTTGCTGAATCGGGTCGCCGACGATCGAGTGATGGAAGGGGTGATGGACTCGTTCGAACTGGCGTTCCGGATGCAGGCCGAGACGCCCAAGCTGGTCGACCTGTCGGGCGAAACGGCGGGCACGCTCAAGCGCTACGGCGTGGGCGAGCCGCACACCGACAAGAACGCCCGGGCCTGCCTGCTGGCGCGGCGTCTTTGCGAAGCCGGAGTGCGGTTCGTGCAGGTCACCATCGGCGGCTGGGACCATCACGGCAATATCCGCGATGCGCTTCCCAAGACGTGCGCCGAGGCCGATCAGCCGGTCGCCGCGCTCATCGCCGACTTGAAGGTGCGGGGATTGCTGGAAGACACGCTCGTCGTCTGGTCGGGCGAATTTGGCCGCACTCCCTGGAGCCAGGATCTTTCTGGAACGGCCCCCATCGAAACCCACGGCCGCGAGCACCAGCCGGAGAGCTTTACCGCGTTTCTGGCGGGTGGCGGCGTCCGGGGCGGGATGAGCTACGGCGCAACCGACGAATTTGGCTACCAGGTCGTCGAGGGGCGGGTCCACATTCACGACCTGCATGCCACGATCCTGCATTTGCTGGGTCTGAATCACGAACGACTGACGTACCGCCACGCCGGCCGCGACTACCGGCTGACTGACGTCTATGGGGAGGTCGTTCACGAAATCGTGCGAGTATGACTATATGACTAATCGTCGTCACGGACCTTTGTAGCAATGAAGAAGCAGGCGAAGGTGAACGCGAACAAGCACACGATCACGAGATCGCCAGGCACGCCGGCCACGAACGTGGCCGAAAAGAAAAAGGCGCCGACGAGTGACGTCAGCCAGAACAATGTGCTCAAGCGAAACTGAAGGCGGTGGCGGGGCATGGCGTTATTTTACCACCCCGCGGCTTTGACGGAACCGGCGAAAGATCCGCTTTTGCCCGTCAGCCGCCTGCTCGAGATGCCGGCCGGCATGGCCAAGATTCCAGCGAAGAAGGAGCCCACGTCATGTGGCGAAGTTTGATTGCCTTTGTGTTATACCTGTGTGTGACCGCCGCTGTGGTCGCCGCGGAGCCTGTTGCCCAATTGAGCCAGGAGGAGCAAACGGCCTTCGACTGGTTTACAACGCTCGGTTTTCCCGACGTCAAAAGGGCCAAGTTCGTCCACGTTGCAACTGGCCGTTTGTCACAACACGGCGACGACGAGCCGGAGAACCACTACTTGGATGGCTTTCTGCTCGAAGATCGTGACGACTGCTTTACCGTCTTCACATTGTCGCTGACCGAGGATGTGTTCCAGAAAACCCGTGATCATGCGCCGGCCCACGAACGGGTCACGTATGAAGTGCAGGACCTCAAAGAAGGCGTCGTCCAGTATTTGAATCCCCGCGATGAACACGCGGAAACGGAAGGCTCGGAAGTATTCTGGCGACGACTCCTTGCTCGACTGCGCAGCCGCACCGAAGTGTTCGTCTTGGCCTGGGCCTGCTCTCGCAACAGCCTTAATGGCGAAGCCCACGACCTCTTTACCCATGCGCGCAAGATGCCGGCGCAAGCGCAACCTCGCGGACGGAATTCACGCCCGCCGCTGCACGAGTCTATCGCCGAAGATATTGGCGAATCGACGATGTGGCGGATGATTCTCGATTTCGGTGAACCGTCCGTTCCGCGCGAGGAGCTTTTGAAGCGTTTCCGCCTTTTTGTGCAGCGATTCCCACGCACGTATCACATTGAGCGGGCCAAGAATTCGATGGCTATACTGGAAACGATGGTTCGAGAAGATGCTGACCACGCAAAGAGGCTGAATGCGGCCAAGCCCTTCGATGAGCTCGATCACCAAGAGCAGATCGCCGAGCTGATTTTTCAGCTACGCGATCAGAACGGCCATCAGTTTAGCCAGCCCGGCTCTTGCAACGTTTTTTTCGGCTTTCGTGGCGAGGATGACAGTCCGGCACACCGCCTCTTGAAGATCGGCCACGATGCCGTACCCCAGTTGATCGAGGTTTTGGACGACCAACGATTCACGCGATCAGTCGGTTATCACCGTGATTTTTATTTTTCGCATTTCGTGTTGCGCGTTGGCGATTGCGCCGAGCAGATCATCAGCCGCATCGCCGGCCGTGGCTTTTACCAACGGAAAACGACATCCGGGGCCATGCTAAAGGACGATCAAGTCAAAGCGGTGAAGGCGGAGATTGAAGCATGGTACGCCGAGTTCCGAGAGAAGTGAGGGCCCATCCGAGGGCCTAAGGCGTCACACCGTTCAAAGGCCACTTCACGAGGGTAGACGACGACGGCCAAAACGAGAGAGGAACCTTGCGTTACACCTTTGTAAGGTTCATGCGGCCGGCCGGATCCAGCGCGCGCTCAACGCTCCCGTTTACGTTTAATGGCGGTAGAGTGCCGATGGCAATGGGCAGAAGGTGAATCATGGTTCTTCGCCGAAACGCAACCCGCACGGAATGCGATTGTCCGGCCGATTCTACGCCCGATCGCGTCGAGACATCGACTTTACAGACGGCGGCGGGCCTCCTCCGGCACAGCCCTTACCTGCCGCTGCGCGGTATCCGTTGCGAGCTCAGGGATGGCGTTTTGACCCTTCGCGGCCAAGTACCGACCTACTTTCTTAAGCAGTTGGCCCAAACGATGGCCATGACCGTGCCGGGGATCGATCACGTCGCGAATCGGATCGACGTGGTGACGCTTTCCGCCAGATCCACGCACCCGGAAACCCTCTAACGAAAAGGTAATCCCGCGCACAAGAAATCTTCCGCCATTCGAAGCGTAGAAGTATTGAGGGCACGAACAATTCGAAATGAGATCGGAAGGAAGGTGCGACATGCGAAAGACAGGTTGGGCAAAGGCGGGCGCGCTCGGGATCATGCTTCTGCTCTTGGCGGCTCCCAGGACGTTGCTCGCCCATGGCGGTGGCGGCGGCGGTCATGGGGGAGGCGGTCATGGCGGTGGTCATCATGGTGGCGGACACCATGGCGGCGGGCATCGCGGCGGTGGGCATTATGGCGGAGGGCACCACGCGACGCACTCGAACGGAAATCGTGGTGGCTCGGCGGCACGCGGCACTGGCGGCACTCGCCACGCGACAGGCCGAATCGCGGGTACCGGGGCCTTCGCCCATCGCCATACGTTCGTAAGGCGAAACTTCGCCAACGGCATCGGCATCTGGAACCCGTTCGCGTTTCTCTACGGCTACGGCTGGTACGGCTACGCCAATAACGGCGGGTACGCCAATTACGGCGGCTACGCGACCACCACCACCGTTGCGGCGACGGCGTATACCGGCACGACGGCGTTCGACTACGCCCTTCTGGGCGATCGGGCATTCAAGGCGAACCGGTACGATGAAGCGATCCACAACTGGCAACATGCGCTTCTCGACGATCCGTCCAACGCCGGCCTCGTGATGCTCCTGGGCCAGGCCTATTTTGCCAAGGGAAGTTACGATGTGGCCGCCGGGGCCGTGCAGCACGGCATGCAGATGATCCCACAGGACCAGTGGGGTGTCGTGGTGCAGAATTATCGCGAGCTCTACAGCCACAATCAGGCGTATACCGACCAACTGCGCGCGTTGGAGCGCGCCCGGAACGAAAAGCCCGACTCGCCGGCCCTGCGTTTCCTGTTGGGATACCACTATGGCTACCTCGGTTACCCGAAACAAGCCGTGCACGAGCTTGATCTGGCGGTGAAGCTCAACCCCGAGGACAAACTGGCGAGCCAGTTGCGCGACCTGATGCAGAGCAAGCTCAGCCCCGCCGCTACGCCAACGTCAGTACCGACGAGCTCCTGAGTTCTTCGAGCCCCTGAGCCAGTCGAGCAATGTCGCCCGATGCCAGCGCATCGGGCGACAGTTTTCGTTGCTCCCGCGGGATCGTTGCGCAGCAACGAGGGCGCAAGGAAATGCGAAAAGCGGAGCAACGCAAACCGATCTCCGACATCCCCATGACGGGGAGCAAGCCGCGTAGCGGCGACGTTCACAACCTAGCCACCCTTTGCCTCGCGTGCCCGGTTTGCCGTGGCCCCAGGTCGGGGGATTCGGAGTCGGTTTGCGCTGCGTAGCGCGCGGCGCCGGCCAGTCCGCGCCGCGTGATGGAGCGCCAACTCTTGCGGCGCGCGGACCGCCGGCCTAACGCTTGGTCGTCGGGATCCGCAGCGCGCGGAAAAGCCGCTCGATTGCCGTCGACTGCCCAGCCGGACGTCGGCCCATTGCGCTCGGCGACAGCTCAGCGCCGCCGCCCCGAGAAAAAAAGCCAACTCGCGGCAGCGGGCCCCTCACCCTGTGCCGACCGGGCCGTGGCGTCGCGGCGACAGCGCCGCGATGCCGGCAATGGAAACGAAAAGGCACCCTAATCC
>DATLQY010000045.1:0-4864 GCA_035534975.1 Pirellulales bacterium | reverse complement strand
AGGCCGAAAACGGAGTGTCAAATTGACGATCTCCCCAATCTTTCCAATGGTTAGGACGAGCACCACCAAGCAGGCCGCGAAGAAGGCGGCCGCGCGCCTCACCCCCGGCATAGAAAAGGTTGACGGGGAAAGCGCCGTGTTCGCGAAGATCGCTATCGCGGCGAAGGAGTTGAACGCTGCCTACGAGGCAAGGATCGGCGCGCTTGTGAAGAAAGCGGTGAGCTAACTTTGTGGGGCCGACGGGTCACGCAGAGCGCGGACTTCCGTCCACAGCCTGTTCCAGGCGTCGCGTTCGTCCGATGGCAGTCGCCCGAGCGCCGTCGGCTCGCGCACCGACGCAAGATCCTTGTCCGCGAGCCAGACCTGCACAAGTCGGTGCCCCTGAGCCGGATCCTTGGCAGCGAGCTCGCGGATCGCGCCCAACTCGACCGTCAGGAAGTCGAGGGCCTGTTTGCGGTACGCCGGGCGTTCGGCCTCGGGCGGCGCGTTCGCTCCCAGTCCGTCGGCGCAGTTCATCGCCAAACAGGCGGCGTTATAACGGAGGTGGGTGCGCGAATCCTCGGCCAACTCCGGCTGCTCTCGGATCGCGTCCACTAGGGCTTTCAGTCCTTCGGCGTACCAGCCGGCGTCTGCCAGGATGATCGAGAGCTGTGAATAGGCCGGCCCATACTTGGGTTGCCGACCGATGGCCTCGCGCACCGCGGCGACGGCGCCGTCCCAGTCCATCTGCTTCGCCAGGGCGACGCCCAGGTGCAGGTAGCCGGCGACCGCGCCGCGTCCCAGCTCGATGGACTTGCGATAGCAGGCGGCCGCCTCGGCGTACGACCCGAGGCCGGCGTAGCAATCACCAAGCTGGAGCGAGAAGGCGGCGCTTTCGGGCTGCAGCAGCGTTGCGGCGGCGCTGTGGCGCAGGGCTTCGGCGTACTCGGGTGGATCCATCGCCAGACAAATGCCGGCGAGGTCGTAGTGCAGCCATTCGTCGTTGGGGTATCGCTCGGCAACGGCTTGAAGTAAATTCCTGCACGCCGCCAGCTCCTTGGCGTCCCGGAGATCGCGAAAGATGGCCCCGATGTCCCTCCGCCCGAGGCTCATCCCTTCGGGCGAGGCGGCGAAAGCAACCATTCCCGGCACGTCCCAGGTGTCATGCAGTTCCTGGCAGCGGGCATGAATCCCCCCGCTCTTCTGAGAAGCCCGGCGAATGACTTGTTCCAGGCGGTCCTTTTGGACGTGCCAATGCCAACCCCGCAGCGCGTCGAGCAGAACGTCGCGGAACCGGCTGGAGGCGATCGTATCCGCGACTTCGTCCAGCGGATCGTGAAGCGGATCCAGGCCGAATTGCTTCAGGGCCTCCGCCATACCGCGGTCGAGCAGCCGATCCGGCTCCGACCAACCTTGTCCGGTGGACGCTTCGGCGTATTGGCGGGCGATGCTGCTGAGATCCTGGACGAGGCGCGTGTGGCGCGACAGCTCTTCGAGCTCTCGATGGGCGCTGGCGAGATCACGGGTAATTTCGTCGGGCGCCGCGTGACCCGCAAAATCGTCGCCACGGCGCAACGCCGCCACAGCCGCCGCGGTCGCGCGCTGCATGCGGTCGGGATAATCAACCTGGTCCCAGGCTTCCTTGGCCCGCTCGCGAGCTTCGTGCAGGGCTTCCGCAACCCCGGCGCTCACGCGGCTTTCCCGCGCCGTCCGCTCTGCCGCCGCGGTCGCTACGGCCCGCTCCTGCCACCACAGCCCGAAGCCGACCAAACCCAGGATAACGAGCAGGGTGGCGGCCAGGGCGAGCTGGACGCGGCGCCGCTTGCGCTGTTCGGCGGCCTTCGTCGCGGCGGCGGCCAATTCCACCTCCGCGCGCCGCGCCCGTTCTTCGACCCCTGTCAGATATCCCGCGAGCGCGCCGGCCAGGGCCGCGGCGTCCCGCGGCCGGCTGTCCCGGTCGGCCGCCAGGCACTGCCGGCACAACTCCACCAGCTTCGCATCCGCGCCGCATAGGTCGAGCCGGGCATGCGCATCAGCCAATGTGCCCCGGATCGCCAGCAACCGGACCTCCTCAACCGATTTGCCAACGTAGGGGGGTTGTCCCGTCAGGATCACGCACAGGATGGCTCCCAGCCCGAATACATCGGTGCGCTCGTCGAGCCGGTCGACTTCGCCGCCGGCCTGCTCCGGGGACATGAAAGCCGGCGTGCCGAGCACTGCCGGCCTGGGTGGCGGAATCGCGCTGGCGCCCGGTCTCAATGACCGTGCGACAGATGGTCTCGGTCGCGGCCGCCGGCTCAGTCGCCAAGCTGTTGCTGGGTTCCACGAGTTTGGCCAGTCCCCAGTCCATCACCTGAACTTCGCCGAAGGCCCCCACCATCACGTTGGCGGTCTTCAAATCGCGGTGCAGAATGCGCCGGCTGTGTGCATAGCCGACCGCCTGGCAAACCTGCTGAAACACGGAAAGGAACCGGCCTCGATCAGCCGCCGGGCTGGATCGCTCGTTGAGTAACTCCTCCAGCGTCCGCCCCTTGATGAGCTTCATGGCGAGGTAGGGCCGACCGTCGGCCAGTTGTCCGACCTCGAACACCGGGGGGATCGCGGGATGTTGCAACTGGGCCGTGATCCGGGCTTCGTCCAGGAAGCGCCGGTCCACCAGGGAACCAGCGAGGTAGCGTTCGTGAAGGACCTTGACCGCCACGTCCCGGCCGAGCGAGTTGTCTCGGGCGCGGTAGACGATTCCCATGCCGCCGCGGGCTAACTCCTCGCCGAATTCAAAGTGGCCGGCACGCAGCGGCGGGCCTTCTGCGGCGATTCGACCGAGAGCCGGGGCTTCCAGAAAGTTTCCCAGATTGGGCTCCAGCTCCAGCAGGCCATTGAAATGCTCTTTGAGCGCGACATCGCCCGCACATGCCTTTTCCAGGTAGGCGTTGCGCAGGGCGGTATCGGTTATTTCCAGGGCGGCATGGAAGACGTCGCGTTCGTTCACGGCAAGATCCTCGGTCATCGCACCGCCTCAATAGCCGAGCGCGAATCCTGGGCGCGCCTTTGTCGCCTTTCGCTCCGAGGCTGTGAGTTTTTGAAGCTTCAGTGAACGAGGCGAGTCTTTCCGAGGTTGCGGTGATGGGAAATTTTTTTTGCTGTCAGGGGTTGGGTGCCAGCGCGGGGCTGATTTGACTCCCCCGCTTGGTCTTCCATGCCCGCTGGAGGGTGAAACTTATTCGCTCATGCTTCCCATCCTTTCCAACTTATCGTCCGCTCACCTTCAACTCGCCCGTGGCGCGCAGTGTCCTCCAGCGACAAAAGTTATGTACCAGCACGAACCAAGTCGCCACCGCGCGGACCTTTGGCAGTCCGCGTACTGGAAACTGCTGGAAGCCACGGTTCCGTGCCAACGCGTTCACGCATTCGGCGGTCGAGGCACGCTCCTTATAGATTTCCTTTGCCTCCTCGGTTCCCATCCGCGTTCGCCACTCGGTCAGTTCGGGCGATTCGCCCCGCCGCGGGGCAAACGGGTCTTCTCCCCTCTGACGTTGCTTTTCCTCGATTTTCACCGGCGTGTAAACCTTGTGTCCTTGCTCCGGATCGTTGAGCTGCTTGATCTCTTCGTTGGTTGCGAAGCCGCCATCGGCCAGCACTTCTGGTGGACGAATGTTGGTGCGCTCCTCGATCTGTTCGACCATCGGCCCCAATTGGCCAGAGTCCGTTCCCTTGTTGATCACTTCGACGCCGACAATCACTTGCGTGGCCGTATCGGTGGAAAACTGGACGTTGTAGGCGGGATTGTAGCCCCCATTGGCCATTTTCATGGTGCGTGCATCGGCATCGGTGGTCGAGGCACGTGCCGGGTTCTTCAGCGAATCGCCGCCACGCTTCTCCTTCGCTGCCTGGACTTCAGCGCAAGCTTTCATGGCCGCCGTCACTTTCTCCACGCGCTCTCGCGCTGCACGCTGCCGGGCCGCACGTTCACGACGACTGGCGGCCCCTGGGTCCTCATCCAATTCCTTTTGCAACTCTTCCACACGCTGCTTGGCCTCAGCCAGACACTCTTCCAGGGTTGCAGCTCGACGAAACGATGCCTTGCCTGCGTTTGCCCGCACCCGCATGCCATCTTGGGCCACCCGCTCAAGTTTCACTGCTCCAGCGTGAACCAGCGCGGCGACTTGTTCTGTGAGCAGATCATCCAGCACGTCCGCATACTGCACGCGGAAATCTGCAAGCGTGTGGTAGTTCATCGACACATCGCCGCACAGCCACTGATACGACAAGTGGCGCTCGCACAAGCGAGCCAGTTCGCGGGCACTTCCGACGCCTTTCAGCGTGGCCAAGAGCCACAACGCCATCAAGATGCGCGGATCGGTGGCATTACGGCCGACATGCCCTTCCACCGCGCGGATTCGGTTGAGGAGCTTCGACAGATCACACTGGCAGACGAAGTCCCACACCGCCCGGGCGTCATCGTCGGGCGGAAGCATCTGATCGAGGGAAAGAAGCCGCATGACGACCTGATCGCGTTCAGCCGTACGCAACCGTGGCCGCCCACCGCCCTGGGAATCCGGCCCTTCCGGATTCCGTTCCGGCATCTCGAACAACGTGGCTTCGTCCATGACCAACTCCTTGCCTCGTGCGGCCGAAAAAACGGATCGGCTACAGATAAGTACGCGCCAGGTGGCAAAAGGTTTCAAAAATCAAAAATTCACAGCCTCTCCGTGAAAGTACGCTCTTTCGCCCAGCGAAAGGCAACGCAGGCCCGGCACCGACGAGTTTTCGTATAGCCACTTACTTCAACGTCTTGAGGGAAAGGGTCGAGACGTTAATCTCGCAGGTGTCCCCCATCGTTCTTCCCTTGATGGTGGCGGTATGCGGTGCCGTCTTGACGCCATCC
>DATLQY010000044.1:0-5343 GCA_035534975.1 Pirellulales bacterium | reverse complement strand
CGAAGCTCCGCTCGACTTCCGCCCGGCTCCCATCGGCGCGGTCCAGGCTGACCTCCATCCGCCGCCCGCCACCCGCCGCGATCTCTTCCAGGAGCTTGGGAATCTGGTGTAATTGTCCGGGACCGACGACCAGGTCGACATAAGGCGCGCGGTCGAAGATCAAGCGCTGGTCCTTCTGGGCCATGCACCCCAGCACTCCGATGATTTTCTCCGGGTGCGTCCGTTTGGCGTGTTTCAGCCGTCCCAGGGCGCTGTAGATTTTGTCCTCGGCGTGCTGGCGGACGCTGCACGTGTTGAACAGGATCGTGTCGGCCTCGCGCGGCGTGCCCACGAGTTGGTAACCCTGCCGGCGCAGGCTGGCCACCACCAGCTCGCTATCGAGCATGTTCATCTGGCAGCCGACGGTTTCGATGTACAGCTTGGGCATTTCCAGCCATTGTAGCTTCTGACGGGCACGTCGGGCGAGGGGGATTTGGGTTCGGCTCGAAAATCCGCATGAATCGGCCCTGCGCGTTCGCCTTGAAAACACGCGATTGTCCATTCCGGTCGACGATGTGCAACTCGTCGCCGCAAGCCCGCACCTGCTCATCGGCAAGCCCATCGAGCACCACGCCCACCGGCGCCGCCAGCAGCACGTCGAATTCCACGAGCATCCCGCGGTGCAAGGCAAACGTGCTGCGGCCAATCCGCACGCGGTCCGGCCCCGTGGGGCACGCGGGCGGGGCGAAATGCACCGCTCCGTTCTCCTGGACCCGCGGCGACAACAGCTCGCCGGCGCCCGAGGCGTAGTCGTGCCGCAGGTCGGCCGTCGCGGCCCCGGTCGCATGGTCGATCGTCGAGAGCGTGAAGCCGTCCGCGTCGAATTCGACCAGCCGGCTGTGGCGGCAACCGTCGCGGGAGACTTCGCCGATGACTCCCGTATGGACGAATGTGCATTGATTTACACAGGACAGCGAGTCGCGATACCACTGCCCCAGGTGGTTGTGTCCTGAGAACCAAAGCTTGATCTGCGGATTGCGATTGACGATGTCGATGAACCGTTCGGGCCGGTCGGTGTGGTTCAGCCAGGCGTTGGGGCATTTCAAGTGGATGCTCTGCAACACCCGCAGGCCCGAGCCTAGCGGCGGAGCGTGGGAAAAGATGAACGTCGGCCGTTGGCGGTTTTCGGCGAGCGTCGAGCGGAGCCACTCCACCTGCGACTCGTCAAGGTACACTTCGTGACAGCAGCCGGTGTTGGCGCGAAACCGCGTGCTCGACAGGCAGACGGCCAGCGCCTCGCCCAGATCGATCGTCCGGTACGGTTCGTCCAGGGCGAACGCCTGGCACCATTCGGCCACCGCCTGGGCATCGGTCGAGTAGGCGTGGCCTTCCAGGTCGTGGTTTCCGATCAGGGTATGGAAGGGGCGGTCGAAGCCGGTGAGGAACTCCAGGCCTTCCATAAACGACTGCCAGGTGCCACAGTGGCTATAGCCCCCCTGGTCGCCCAATTGAAACACGGCCTCGGGACCGTGCCGGAGAACCTGTTCGCGTGCGTGTCGATAATCGGCGTCTTGCGGGGCTTCATAATGAAGATCGCCCAACACGACAATCTTCCGTTTTGGTCGTGCCATTTAGGGGGTATTGCTCCGAGATCGTGAAAGGTCAATTATACTCCGAGCGGCCGTTGGACGCGTTATGCTTCACGCGGCGGACAATGAGGATCACAAAGACATGGGTAAACTCGACGGGAAGGTGGCACTGGTCACCGGCGGTGGCCGTGGTCTCGGGCGCGGCATCGCGCGCGGGCTGGCTCGCGAAGGCGCCAGGTTGGTTTTGGCGGCGCGCAATGCGGACGAGCTGCAATCGGCCGAGCGTGAACTGGTCGGCCTGGGCGCCCTTGTCTTGACCGTGCCGACCGACGTCACCGACGAGGCCCAGGTCGAGTCGCTGTTTGGCAGGGCCATCGAGCGGTTCGGCCGGCTCGACGTGCTGGTGAACAATGCGGGGGCATTCGACGGCGGACCGCTCGACGAACTTTCGACGGAGGCCTGGGACAAAGTGATCGCCGTCAACCTGCGAGCGCCCTTTCTTTGCACGCGCGCCGTGATGAGGATCATGAAGCGGCAAGGAGTGGGAAGGATCATTAATATCGGATCGATCTCGGCCCAGCGCGTGCGGCACGGTTCCGCGCCCTACTCAGCCTCGAAGCACGGGCTTTGGGGATTGACGCAGGTCACCGCGCTGGAGGGGCGCGAGCACGGAATCACGTGTGGGTGCTTGCACCCCGGCAACGTCCTGGTCGAGCGCCGCCACACGTCGCGCACCGAAGACACCGAGCCAATGATGTCAGTCGACGAGATGGCGGAAGTCGCCGTGCTGATGGCCACGCTTCCGCCGCACGCCACGATGCTCGAGGCGATCGTGCTTCCGCGCGAGCAACCCTACGTCGGGCGGGGTTGACATGGTGAGAGGTGCCCACCCTACTCCTACGAGTCGGTCGGCTTTTTCGAGTCTTTCTCGTCGGTCGATTCCTTCGAGTCGTCCGAGTCCTTTATCTCCTTCGACTCCTTCGACGATTTGGCCGATTTCGTCGATTTGGTCGATTTGGTCGATTTCGACGTCCTTCTCGTTTTGCCGAGCTTCATCGTCGCCTGTTTTTGATTCTTGATCTTGGCATCGGGGTCGAGGCCCAGCTCTTTTTGACGCAGGTACTTTTTCGCCGGACCTTTCTCTTTACCGGTGATCTTGCCATCATGGTTCGTATCGAAGCGTTCCATGAACGCCTGCTCTTCGGCTTCTTGCTGCCTTTGCGCCTCCTCCGCCATCTGCTGCGAGGCCTTCGCCGTCTGGATCATGATCTGTTGCATTTGCCCCCTCCACCATTGGGCTGAGGCCACGGCGGGGTCGATGCTCGACATTCCGGCGAGCACGGCCAGGGCGGCTACCAGCGAGCTCCTCGTTGGCACCCATCTCCCGCACCCATTGGATCGACTCGGGCAAACATCTAGATATCGCATTGAGACGGCTCCTATTGTCGTGCCGAACGTTCGCAGTGCCCTACTCCGTGTCGGTCGAAGATTTGGGCGATTCCTCCGACGTCGACGGCTCTTCCGACTTCTCCTCCGACGTCGACGGCTCTTCCGACTTCGCTGACTTCGACTTCGCTGACTTCGACTTCGCTGACTTCTTCTGCTCCCGCTTTAATTCCGCCTCCTGCCGCTTCTTGAGCGTGACATCGGGGTCGCGCCCCAATTCAATTTGGCGCAGGTACTTCTTCGCCGGACCCTTTTCTTTGCCGGTGATCTTGCCGTCATGGTTCGTGTCGAAGCGTTCCATGAACGCCGCGTATTCGGCTTCCTGTTGCTTCTGCATCTCCTTCGCCATTTTCTGCGTGGCTTGCGCCGCCTGGATCATGAAC
This sequence comes from Pirellulales bacterium, assembly GCA_035534975.1. Taxonomy (GTDB): domain Bacteria; phylum Planctomycetota; class Planctomycetia; order Pirellulales; family JAICIG01; genus DATKSN01. The sequence continues at coordinate 1,946 of DATLQY010000044.1, read as the reverse complement.
CATGATCCGTAGCTTCTTCCTCAGGCACCCGAAGCCAGGGTGGGATCGACGAGCCATATTCCGGCGAGCACGGCAAGGGCGGCGACCGCCGCGGTGCCGACTGGCACCCATCTCACGTGCCGAACGGGTCGGCTCCCGCTAACAACTATCAATTGCATCGAGAGGCCTCCTAATCCAAGAGTGAGAATGCAACTTTGCCCGGAGCCATTCTATCGAATACCGCTTGACTTGAACAGCGCCGCCTCCCCAATTTCCCATGACTCACCACCATTTGGAACGATTTATTAACGCTTTTTTAATCTTTCGCGGCACCGGAATGGCGCACATCACAGGTACGGACCTTCCGCGCGGCGACGTTCCGATTCTTTGTCCAGCGTCACAGGGCACTGGAAGGAACTTGGCTTTACGGCCAACATCGAGCACGAAACCTCTTGCGACAGGTCAATGCCCACCAGAACGTCCTTGAACATGACGACGCCCTTTCACAGCGTGGAGACGGTCAGGTCTTCTTGCGTTCGCGGGCGATCGCCTTGGTGAGCATTTCGCGCATCTCGCCCTCGATTTTTCCCTTGAACATCATCGCGGCGAAGGGAAGGTCGACGTCCACCTTCACATCGGCGTCTTCCACCACCCCGGACCCTTGAAACTTGAAACCGTAGCTCTTGAAGCTGAACTTGAGCGTGTTCTCTCCCCACTCCTCCTGCAAGTCGCCCACCTGGTCTTTGTGGCGTTCTTTGAGCCACGAAAGAAACCCCTTGAGCCGCTCGCCCGCTTCCTCGCGGCCGACGGTGTGCGGAACCGTCACTGAAATCTTCGGCATGCTCGCTCCCTTTCGATTCCTTTCCTTGCGGTCTACTCCGCTAGTTTTCGTTTCAATTCCGACAACAGTCGCACGGCATGGCCGATCTCGGTTTTTTGGCGGGCGGGTTCCTGAGGGATCTCGCGTTCGATCGTCAGCGGGCCGGTGTACCCGACCTCGGCCAGCGCGCGAAGATAATTCTCCATCCCGACGTCGCCTTCTCCCAAGGGGACTTCAACGCCCCAATCCACACCGGGCCGTTTAGACCAGGTGCCGTCCTTGCAGTGGACGCTTTTGACGAAACGGCCCACCTTCCTCAGCGCGGCGATCGGTTCGCCCGAGCCGTATAGGATCATGTTCGCAGGATCGAAATTGATGAACAGGTTGTCGCGTTTCACGTCGCCGATGAATGCCAAGAGCGAGTCGGCCGGTTCCTGGCCCGTCTCCAGGTGCAGGGCCTGGCCGTTGGCAAGGCAATGGTCGCACACATCGCGCGTCACCGCCCGCACCTCGGCATAAAGCGGGTCGGACGCGTCGTGGGGCACGAAACCCAGGTGCAACGCCACCACCGGGCAATCGAGCAGTTTGGCGAAATCGGAAATTTCCTTTATTTCGGCCGTTCGCGCGGCACGAGTCGCAGGCGGCACGAGGCCAACGGTCTTGACCACGGTGGGGATGTCGGCGTAGCTCTCCCCCATGAAACCGCCGAAGACGGCGGTCAACGTGATTCCAGCCTCGCGCAGCCGGCCCAGGAACGCCTGGGCATGTTGCGGCGTGCGGGTGGCCTTGGAGGGCGCGTGCAATTGAATCGTCGGGACGCCCAATTCACGTGCGACGTCAAGCTTGACGCCCATCCCGGCGTCGATACTGGCGAATACGCCGATCGGCCATCGTTCCACGGTGATGCTCCAGAAGTCTGCTTTTACCAAATCCAGGAGGTGCAGCCTACCAGAAACCAGCACCGCGCCGCAAATGGGACCTGGCGCTTTTTGGGCTACGAGCGTGTCGGCCAGTCGCATTCAACCGGCGCGGTTCGGTGGCTGCACGCCGACCTCTTCCCGCGGCGCGTCGAAGCCGAAGGTGTCCTTGACGATGAAGTTTGGCCGGCCCTTGACTTCGAGGAAGATCGAGCTGATGTACGTGCCCA
>DATLQY010000043.1:0-13605 GCA_035534975.1 Pirellulales bacterium | reverse complement strand
TTTCCAGCCGCGCGCCGGACGAACTGGACACTTGCCGTCCTGCTCGGCATCGAAAGAATCATCGCAAGCGCCGAATCATGCTGCCGCCGGGCGGCCGGCGAAATCCGCCCGAAATTCACAACGCGACTCGCGGAACGTAGGGTCGACGCGAACGAAGTAAAAGTAGCGGTTCGAGCGGCTCGGCAGAGGGATGTCTGGTGCCAAGAACGCGTAATACATGGCGGTGAGTCGCTGTTGCCCATCTAGAACGATGTACTCCCGCCTGGCGCTACCGGTGAAGCCATAGAGTGACTCACAAGAAAGTGCGTCGAAGTTCTCTTTCTTGCCGGTCCAGAGCAGCAGGCTACCAATGTAGTAGTCGAGGAAGATCGACCGCATCAGTTCACGGATATCCCAAGGCTTCCATTCAAACTCGCGCTGAAAGTCAGGGATCACGAATCGCCCCTCACGGAGGCGATCCACCAAAGTATTCAGACTTACATGGTCGGGCTTTTGCGCGTCCTTCATACGACTCTCTCACTGCTGCGCGTCAACCCCCCGGGGCCTGCTCGACGGACGGATTAGTCGGGCGCGGGCCGCGTTTAGCCGATTTCCGCTTGCCCATCTGTGCGGCGGTTCGTTGTGGGAGGAGAATACGGTTCCTAATTGTAGCCGGCATAAAACGCGCGTGCAACCAGCGTCCCGATCCAATACGACCTTCGCTTCAGGGCTCGGATGTCTACCCTCCGCAGGAGTCACCGCCGACGGCGTCATGACCACATGGCCTTGGTCTCGGCGCGGATGCTCTTGCGGACCAAGGCGGATGGGGTTTCCTTGGCATCGTCGTCCAACTCCAGCGCCGCGGCGACGCGGCAATGGAAAGACTCCTTCAGTCCCTTGGGCAGGAACCGCGTGAGCTGGGCGTAGCCATACTGGTCGCTGAATCCTCCGCGGTAGGCGTGGAAGTAACGCTGCGGGAAACAGATGTAGAGCCAGTCCTTGGCCCGCGTCAACGCGACATAGAACAACCGCAACTCCTCTTCGACCTGCGCCGGCGAGCCGGTGGCCATGTCCGAAGGAATGTTGCCGTCGGAGGCGTGGATCACGTAGACGGCGTCCCACTCCAGCCCCTTGGCCGAATGGATCGTGCTCAGCACCAGGTAGTCCTCGTCCAAGAGCGGATCGCCGGCCCAATCTTCGGCGGTGGTCGGCGGGTCGAGCGCGATTTCGGCCAACATCGAAGCGCGGTCAGGGAACCGTCCCGCCAATTGCTCCAATTGCTCGAGGTCGCGTTGCCGCGCCGCCGTGCCGTCGAACTTCTCGTCCAGGAGCGGCGCGTAGAATGTTCGCGCCAGGTGCAGTTGCGACGCGACCTCCTGGGCCGGCATTTCGGCCAGAGCGACCATGAGCGTGACGAGCTTGGGCCAAACCGCTTCGGCCGCGCGCGGCACCTTGACACAGTCCCAGGCGTCGAATTTTCCGCCCGCTGAAAGCAGGATATCCATCAATTGCAGCGCTCGTTTGGGGCCGATACCCGGCAACAGCGTCAGGAGCCGCGAGCCGGCAACCAGGTCGCGCGGGTTTTCCACCAGGCGCAGAAAGGCCATCAGGTCCTTCACATGGGCCGTTTCGACGAACTTGAGACCCCCGTACTTGACGAACGGAATGTTGTGCCGGGCAAGTTCGGCTTCCAAGACCATGCTATGGTGCGAAGCACGGAAGAGCACGGCCTGGCGTTTGAGGTCGATCCCCGCCTCGCGGTGCTCGAGAATGCGCTCGATGAGGAATTCGGCCTGATCGTCTTCGTCGTTGCAGGTGACCAGCGCGGGGAGCTCGCCCGACTCGCGCGCGGTCCAGAGGTTCTTGGTGAACCGTTCGCTGGCCTGGGCGATGATCCGGTTGGTGGCCTCCAGGATCGGCGGCACGCTACGGTAGTTCTGCTCGAGCTTGACGACCGTCGTTCCGGGAAACTCCCGCGGAAAATCGAGGATATTGCGGACCGTGGCGGCGCGGAACGAGTAGATCGACTGGGCGTCGTCGCCCACGACGGTCAAGCCCTTGCCGTCGGGCCGCAGGAGCCTGAGGATTTCCGATTGCAGGCGGTTGGTGTCCTGGTACTCGTCGACGAGCACGCAGTCGAAGCGCTCGCGGACCTTTTTGCCCGCCCTTTCGTCGGCCAGCAACCCGCGCCAGAACAAGAGCAGGTCGTCATAATCGAGCACCGAGGTGGCTTCCTTGCGATCGACGTAGTCATGAAACAGCCGTTTCAGCTCTGCCGTGTAGTCCTTGCACCAGGGGAAGGCGCCCGCCAGCACGTCTTCCAACGGCCGACGCGAATTGCCCGAGTGGCTGTAGATTGCCAGGCAGGTTCCTTTCTTGGGAAAGCGTTTGTCGGTTTTCGTCAGGCCCAAATCGGTGCGGACGACGTTGAGCAGGTCTTCCGAGTCGCCGCGGTCGTGAATGGTGAAGCCCGGTTCGAGGCCGATCGACTTGCCGTGGACCCGCAAAAGCCGGGTCGCCACCGAGTGGAACGTGCCGCCCCACAGTTTCTTGCCGTTGGTCCGCGCGCGGGCCGGCTTGTTCTGGGCGGACTCCGCTTGTCGTCTTAGCAGGCCCTCGACTCGGCGGAGCATTTCACCCGCCGCGCGGCGGGTGAAGGTGACGAGCATGATGCGGCCAGGATCGACACCGCGTTGGATGAGATGGGCCACACGGTGTACCAGCGTGCGGGTTTTGCCCGTCCCGGCGCCGGCGATGATCAGCAAGGGACCATCGCCGTGGCCCGCGGCCCGAGCTTGTTCGGCATTCAAGCCGTCGAGAAGTTCGCTATCCGTCGTCGCGCTCGCCATCCGTGCGGCCCTCCTGACCACGTTTTCCTTCAACTGCGGATTCTAATCGAGCTCGCATGATCCTGGGAAGCTCAAGGAACTCTTACGAGTTCCGCTACACGTCGACGGCGCCGGGGGCGAAGCCGCGCCGCATGGTGTTCTCCGTCACCGTGCGCGGGATGACGAACTGCAACAAATAATCGTGGCCGCCGGCTTTGCTGCCAATCCCCGACATCTTGAAACCGCCAAACGGCTGGCGGTTGACCAACGCGCCGGTGATGCCGCGATTCAAGTACAAGTTGCCAACCAACAATTCGCGGCGGGCACGCTCCAGGGTCGCAGGGCTGCGTGAGAAAATGCCGCCCGTCAAGGCGTAATCGGTGCCGTTGAAAATGCGGAACGCCTCGTCGATATCGGCGGCGCGGATCACCGCCAACACCGGTCCGAAGATCTCCTCCTGGGCCAGCTTCGCGCCTGGGGCCACGTCGGCGAAGATGTGCGGCCCTACAAAATGGCCCTGCTCGGCCAGCGGCCCCACGTCGACGGCCAGCACGGCCCGCCCCTCGTTGCGCCCCAGCTCGATATAGCGCCCAACGCGGGCCATCGCGTCCGCATCGATCACCGGGCCCACGCTCGTGGCCGGATGCTCGGCCGGACCGACTTGCAAACTACGGCCGGCATCGACCAACCGCTGCAAGAACGTGTCGTAGACGCCGGCCAGCACGATCACGCGCGAACACGCCGAGCATTTCTGCCCCTGGTAGCCAAAGGCACTCTTGACCACGCCCAGCACCGCCTCGTCGAGGTCGGCGTCGTCTTCGAAGATGATCGCGTTCTTGCCCCCCAACTCGGCGATCACGCGCTTCACACAGCCATTCCCTGACGCCGATACCTCCGCCGCGCGGCGGTTGATCGCCAGCCCCACGGCGCGCGAACCGGTGAACGCGATCAGCGCCGTGTCGGGGTGTTCGACCAGCCTCGCTCCGGCCGTCTCGCCCGGCCCGGGCAGGTAGTTCAAGACTCCCCCGGGCAGATTCACGTCCTGAAAGATCTCCATCAGTTTGGCGCCGACCACGGGCGATTGCTCCGCCGGTTTCATCACTACCGTATTGCCGGTCACCAGGGCCGCGGCCGTCATGCCGGTGAGGATCGCCAACGGAAAGTTCCAAGGGGCGATCACCGCCACGACGCCACGGGGCAAGTAATCGAAACGGTTCTCCTCGCCCGGCACGTCGACGCCGTGCGGGCCTTCGAGCGCGACGGCGGCGCGCGCGTAGAATTCGCAGAAGTCGATCGCCTCGCAGACGTCGGCATCGGACTCGCGCCACCCCTTGCCACACTCAAACACCTCCCATGCCGCCAGCTCGAAGCGGTGGTCGCGCATGCGCTCGGCCGCGCGCCCAAGGAACTCGGCGCGGGCCTCGACGCCTAGCGCGTTCCAGCCGCTCGACGCCGCACGGGCGGCGGCCACGGCCTCATCGGCCCGCGCAGCGCCGGCGGATGCCGTGGTGCCCACCACGCGCGTTTTCAGCGAGGGATCGTGCGAAATCAGCCGTTCGGCCGTGTCGCAAGACTGGCCGCCGATCACCAGCGGATGGTGTCCGCCCAGCTTCGCGCGCACACGGTCGAGGGCCTTGAGCATCGAGCGCCGCTGCGACTCGCGGGCGAAGTCGGCGACCGGCTCGTTGGCAAACGTCGTCGCGAGCGAGGGTTGACCGTCTGGGGGGACGGAGGCCGCGGCCGCAATGGCGTGCTTCGGGCCGTCGTACCGCGCGACGTCGAGTGGATTCATGAGCAGTTTCTCCGGCGACACGTAATCGGTGAAGCTCGCCCTAAGGAACGAGTCGTTCGAGGTGTTTTCCAACAACCGGCGCACCAGGTAGGCCATACCGGGGATCAGCTCGCCATACGGCATGTAGATCCGCATCCGGTAGCCCATATCGACCAGGGCCTGCTTCTCCAAGTCGCCCATGCCGTAGAGCATTTGCAGTTCGAAGCCGGCATTGGGCAGGCCAAGGTGCCGGGCGACCGCGATGCCGTGGGCCAGCGAGCGGATGTTGTGGCTGGCCAGGGCCGCCCGGAGCGCACCGTGGCTGCGGAGCAGGAAGCGGACAAGAAGCTCGAAATTGGCGTCCGATTGCCACTTTCGCTGGTAGACGGGAACCGGCCATCCCTGCGATTGGGCGTAGACCGTTTCGTAGTCCCAATAGGCGCCCTTGACCAGCCGCACCCAAACAGGCGTGCCGCGGAGCCGGGCCCACTCGGCCAGCGCGGACAGGTCGGCCGCCGAGTCGGGCAGGTAGGCCTGGATCACGATCCCCACGTCGGGCCAGTCGCGGAACTCATCTTCCATCAGGACTTCCCGGAAAATCGAAAGCGTCAGGTCCTTGGCATGGTACGACTCCATATCGACGTGGACGTGCGCGCGGTGGCGGCGCGCCAGCCGCAATAGTTGCCGCAGTCGCGCCGCGACACGGCGCGTGGTCCCCGCGGGGTCGATCGGGTCGAACCGGCTGTCAAGCGCCGAAAGTTTGACCGAGACGTTGACTCGTGGCAGCTCCGATAGCCCGGCCCGGTCGATTTGTGGCGATTCAGGCCAGGAGTTCACCGTGGGGGCGATTCCTTCGACGAGCTCCAGATATTGCCGCAGGTAGCGGTCGGCCTCGGGCTCGCTTGTCACGGCCTCGCCCAGGATGTCGAAGGTGAAAGCGCGTCGCAGTTTTCGCTCGCGCATCGCCGCCGCCAGCACCTCGGCGACCGTCGTGCCGGCGATGAACCGCCGGGCATGCCCCATGGCGTTGCGGCGCGCGGCGATCGCCAGCGCACGGCCCGCGATCGAGCGGGGCGCGGCTACGGCCAGGCCCAGCCGGACCGCGCGGGGCAAGTGCCGCTCGACGTCGTGAAAGTACTCGTGCAGGTGGCGGATCGTGGCTTCACTCGTGGCCAGCATCGGCAGCACGTCGATGAAGCGGAACATCTGCACCTTGACCGATTCATCCTGCATCGCCCAGGCCATGATCCGGTCGTCCCACCAGCGGCGTTGAAGCACGCTCGGCTGGCTGTGCGAAAGGTGATCGAAGATATAGCGGCCCACCTCGCGCGTGGTGGCCTCGATCTTTTCCAATTCGCGCGGACTGAATCCGTCAGGCTGGCGGAATTCGTCGGTCATTACTGGTCCGACGCTTGAGCGGCCCGGAGCCTCGCAAGCTCAGCTTCCAAGTCCGCAATATGTTGGCGCTGTGCCGCGGACTCGATTCCGGCTCGCTCGGCCTGCTTCTGCGCCTTTTCGGCCAGTTGCCGCGACTGGTCGGCCTGTTGCCGCGCCTGGTCGGCCTGTTGCAGCGCCTGCTCTGCCTGTTGCCGCGCTTGCCGCATTGATTGTTTGGCTTCATCGAGCCCGTCGATGGCCTCGTCGAAGGACATCAGGCATTCGCCTGTTTTCACGTCGATAAGCCGCAGCAGAGGGTCGTCAACCACCAGCAGCATGCCCAATTGCTGACTGATGAGCCGGCCGGCGTCATCGGGCGCCAGCGCCACGTACCGCCCCTCGTGCAGCCGAAATCCCTGCAATCGCGGACGAATGCTGCGGTCTTCCGGGTCGAACAAGTAATACTCTTTGACGCCAAGTTGCTGGTACGTCTCCTTCTTGCCATGCTCGTCCTCATGGCAAGTTTTCTTCGACGTGATCTCGAAGATCACGGCGGGAACGACTCCCTCCTCCCAAGTTCGAAACGAACGCCGCGGGTGTTTGCCCACCACCCCGAAAGCGACCATCACGTCGGGCGCCTTTCGCTTCTCTCCATTTCCCTCCTTGTAATACAGGAACAAGTCGGCCCACACGCCGGCGTCGTCACGGTCGCGAAAGAAATAGCGTAGCGCCCCGTGCAAGTAGATGATCGCCAACAGGTGCAAGTCGGTTTCGGCCAAGGGTTCGTCATCCGAATCCGGATACCGCGGGTCGATCGTCGTGCCCGGCAGGGGTTGCGTGGAAATCGCCATGTGTGGAACTCCCGCGGTAACCTGTTCCCATTCCTGGCGCATTTTACTCGACATGTTTCCAATAATCAACGCGTGCCGATGCTGTAGCAGAATTCTGGCCGTCCCGTCTGAAAACGTTGCGGAGCGGAGCCGGAATGCCGCTGGTGTGCTTGCCGTCACTGCCCTCGCGCCGATGAGCGGGACCACTCCCAGACTCCTGGACGCGCGCGCGACAAACAACCGGTGACACCCCGCTCCGCTCCGGCAACGACGAGCCGATTTGCTTGCGCCCGCGCTGCGGCGAGGCAAGCCGTATTGGACTACGCCACCATTCGCATGGCCGGCTCGACGATTCGGATGCCGTCGAGGAACTCCTCGAAAATCCGCAGGTCGAGCGCGCTGGCCGACTCGCTCTCAGGATGAAACTGAGTGCCCAGCGCGAACCAGTCGCTGCGCGTGCTCTCGATGGCTTCGATCACCCCGTCAGGGCAGCGCGCCGTGACCTCGAAGCCCGGAGCCACCTCGTCGATGGCCATGTGGTGCGTGCTGTTGACGCGAATTTCGCCCTCGCCATAGACGCGCTCCATGAGCGAGCCGGGCACGACCTCCAACGCGTGGCGATGGGCCGGATCGAGCGCGTCCTTGTGCGGCAGGGCCTTGGGCAGGTCCTCGGGAATGTGCAGGAACAGGTTGCCCCCCTCCGAGACATTGAGCAACTGCATCCCCACGCCGATCCCGAACAGCGGAAGGCGGCGGTCGGCCGCCATCCGCACCAGGCGGCGGTCGAAGCTCTCGCGGCGCGGATCGAGCGCGCGGATCGAAGGATGGAGCATGAATCCATCGCGGCGCGGGTCGAGGTCGGCGCCGCCGACCATGACCAATCCGTCGAGCAGGTCGAGGATGCGGTTCAGGTCGTGCTCATCGTCCAATGGGGGGATGACGATAGGCACCCCACCGACCTTGACGATGGCATCGAAATAACCGGCGCAGAGGTAGCTGAAGGCCGGCGAATCCTTCTTTGCGGCGCGGTAGTCGGCATTCAACCCGATCAATGGCTTTTGCATTTTCGCACTTCCTTTCCGGACAAATCCCTTGTCCAACGTGATGAGGAAACGACACGATCGAAGCGGCCCGAGCGCTGCGTCGTGGAAAGGAAGGCGTGGCGACGCGCCGGCATGCCCGGTGAAGCCGGGCCCTTTAGACCGGTGGTCCGTTGGGTTGTTCTTGACGAACGAAGGCGATCCTTCGCGAGTCGTCCCTGACACCACGTTTAGCGTCCCTGGCCGCCAGCGGCCAGACACGTCCCATCCTGGGCAGAGCCGGAGTAAGTCCCTTTTTTTCTACGGCCTCGATTCACATGAAACACGTTTTCCCGGTGTCACCCGAGGGAAGCGAAATGCTGATGGGCCGAGTTTAGGCGGTCGAGAACGTATTGCAAGCGCACCCGCTTATCTTGCGGTTTCCCCCTAGTGCTTGCACAAGATGAAGTGCTAGCAGTCGCGCGCCGGCGGGCGGTAGGGCCTGTCGGCGGCACGTCGCATTGCGCCGCCCGTCGTCGCATCTCTCATCGTGGCAATTAGATATGCCGCCACGACGATCGAGGCGGAGTTTTCCGGCGCGAGATGCCGTACAACGCGACACTTTACGTGGCGGCGGCCAACGCCTATGTTGAGGTATCGCGCTACTTCCGACCTCCCATTCGCCTACGGCGGATGTCGCTTCTCGCTCAACCTCCGCGTCGATCCGCCCTCGTCCTGATGCGATACCACAACGTTTGCCTTGAGGCCTTCGGCTACACACTGCCCGACGAAATCGTGACGTCGAGCGAGATCGAAGCGATGCTCGCACCGCTGTATCGACGGTTGCGATTGCCCGAGGGCCGTCTGGAATTGATGACCGGCATTCGGCAGCGACGGTTCTGGAAGCCCGGCACGTTGCCCAGCGAGCCCAGCACAGCCAGCGCGGAAAAGGCGATCCGCGCCGCCGCGATCGACAAAGCCGAGATCGGGGCCCTGATCCACGCCTCGGTCTGTCGCGACTATCTCGAACCGGCTACGGCCTGCGGCGTCCACCATCGCCTGGGTCTTGGCCCGCACTGCCAGATCTTCGACGTCTCGAATGCCTGTCTCGGCGTGCTCAACGGCATGGTGCAGGTGGCGAACATGATCGAATTGGGCCAGATCCGCGCCGGCCTGGTGGTGGGCACCGAGAGCAGCCGGCAGTTGGTCGAGACCACCATCGCGCGGCTGAACGACGACGAAACGCTCACCCGCGAGCAGATGAAGCTGGCCGTGGCTTCGCTCACGATCGGCTCGGCCAGCGCGGCCGTGTTGCTGACCGACCGCGAGTTGAGCCGCACGGGCAACCGCTTACTGGCCGGCGTCGCGCGGACCAATTCCGAATTTCACGCGCTGTGTCATAGCGGGCGCGACGAGTCGGTGGCCGGCGACATGCGGCCCTTGATGCAGACCGATTCCGAACGGCTGCTGCGCGCCGGCGTCGAGACCGCGCGGGAGGCCTTCGCGTCGTTTCTCGACGAGATCGATTGGGGGCCCGCCGAGCTCGACAAGACGTTCTGCCACCAGGTGGGCGTCGCGCACCGTAAGCTGCTGCTCGAGGCCCTGGGCCTGGCGCCTTCGATCGACTTTTCGACCGTCGAATTCCTGGGCAATACCGGCTCGGCGGCCGTGCCCATCACCGCCGCGCTGGGCATCGAGGAGGGGCACTTGTCGAAAGGCGACCGCGTGGGGCTGCTCGGCATTGGGTCGGGCATCAACGTCGTGATGCTTGGCGTCGAGTGGCAACGCAGCTTACAATGGCCCTTGCGCCGCCCGATGGCGTTCGAGGGCACGGCGTTCGAGGGCACCACTGGGCGGTTCGAGACGAAACGTAACTGATCGGTTCGCTGATGGCAGACACGACGATCGGCATTCAAGCCGCCTTGGAAAAGCTGAAGCGCGGCGACACGAAAGCCCGCGACGAGCTGATCGGCTTGGCCTGCCGCCGCATGACGGCGCTGACCCAGCCCGGCTACGCGGGCAACCCCGCGATCGGGCATTCAGCGGTGCCGACGCCGTGTCGGGTGATCTCTTCGACGGCGGCCCGCGCCTGCTTGGGGTTCATGACCCAATTGCGGTAAAACTCGTAAGGACACTCGGCGACCCCTTGATCGCCCTGCCCCGAGTTGATCAAACCCGTATAGCCCCGGTGGAGCAGCTTGAAGAGATGGTTTTGCGACTGGGCGTTTGCCCGGAAGTCGCGGATCAGCGCCTTTGAAACGGCGGCGTATTGGACGCCGTATTCTTCCTCGCCACACTCGCCCAACGTGCGGCCGTCGAAGCCGATGATTGCCGAGTGGCCGAAGTACGAATAGACGCCGTCGAAGCCGGCGGCGTTGGCCACTGCGACGTAGCAGTTGTTCATCCAGGCCATCGCCTTGGAGACCATGATCTGCTGCTCCTTGGCCGGGTACATGTATCCCTGGCAGCGGACGATCAGCTCGGCCCCTTTCATGGCGCAATCGCGCCAAATCTCGGGATAGTTGCCGTCGTCGCAGATGATCAGGCTCACCTTCAAACCCTTGGGCCCGGCCGAGACGTAGGTGCAGTTGCCGGGGTACCAGCCCTCGATCGGGCACCAGGGCATGATCTTGCGGTACTTCTGCGCGATCCGCCCCTGGTCGTCGACGAGGATCAAGGCATTGTAGGGAACGACCTGGGGGTGCTGCTCGTGGCGTTCGCCCGTCAGTGAGAAAACGCCCCAGGTGCGGTTGCGCCGGCAGGCCTCGGCGAAGATCTCAGTCTCTTCGCCGGGGATGCGGCTGGCCGTGTCGAGCATTTCCTGGCGGTCGTACATGATGCCGTGCGTGCTGTACTCGGGAAAGACAACCAGGTCCATACCCGGCAGACCGAGCTTCATGCCGTCGATCATCGTCGCGATCCGTCGCGCATTTTCCAATACTTCCTGCTTGGAATGCACGCGAGGCATCTTGTAGTTGACCACCGCCACGCCGACGGCGTCGGCACTGCTCGAAATATCACCGTGATACATGGAAAGCTCCGGGTCTGCTGGTCTGGAAGAAGCGGACGGTTGGCGTGCGATCATTGGACAACAGCCCGCTGGGCGATGCAAGCATAAAAATCCGATCAATGAATCCCCTACATCAGCAATCGCTCGGTCACTCGTTCCAATCTCCTTCCGCCTTCATCCCCTGATCCCCTCGTCATCCCCCTATCTCCTTTAAAATGAGGCTTCCATCCATGGTGTACCCGCGCCGTGATATAATGTTCCGTGTCGATGCGCCCCATTTTGGAAATTCAACATCAACCTCATCACCACCCGGAGATTCCACATCATGTCGCCACGTCGCAACCGCCGCGAGTTTCTCAAGCGGTCCGCCCTGGCCGGTTCGACGCTGGCCGGCTGCGGCTACTTCAGCAGCCGGGCCGCGCGGGCGGGCAATTTGCCGAGCGAAAAGTTGAATATCGGCGTCATCGGCACGGCCAACCAGGCCCGCTTCACGATCGGCAACCTGGGCGGCGAGAACATCGTCGCGCTGTGCGACATCGACGAAAACTACCTGGGCCAGGCGGCCATCGACTTCCCCAAGGCGGCGAAGTACGCGGACTTCCGCAAGCTGCTCGAGCAAAAGGACATCGACGCCGTCACCGTCTGCACGCCCGACCATATCCACGCTCCGGCCACCATGATGGCTCTGCGGCTGGGCAAACACGTCTATTGCGAAAAGCCGCTGACCCATTCGGTTTACGAGGCGCGGCTCGTGGCACAGGCCGCCGCCAGTGCCAAGACCGCGACGCAGATGGGAACGCAAATCCACGCCGGCGACAATTACCGCCGCGTTGTCGAGGTCATTCAGTCCGGAGCGATCGGCCCGGTGCGCGAGGTCCACTCCTGGGCGGGCCGCGCTTGGGGCGGCGGCGATCGGCCCAAGGAAGTGGAGCCCGTACCGCCGCACTTGCACTGGGACCTTTGGCTCGGACCGGCCCCCGAACGGCCCTATCATCACACCTACCTTCCGGCCAACTGGCGCAAGTGGTGGGATTTCGGCGGCGGCAACATCGCCGACATGGCCTGTCACCACATGGATTTGCCGTTCTGGGCGCTCCAGTTACGCGGACCCACCGTGATCGAAGCCAAGGGACCACCGGTCCATCCGGAAACGTGTCCGCTGGGATTGATCGTCAACTACGAATTCCCCGGCCGCGGCGAATTGCCGCCGGTCAAACTCACCTGGTACGACGGCGACAGAATTCCAGCGACGATCCACGGCCTGCCGACGGGGGGCGGTGGCAACCTCTTCGTCGGCGAGCGCGGCAAGCTTTGGGCCGACTACGGCGGTTACAAGATGTACCCCGAATCTGATTTCATCGGCTACGAGCCCCCCAAGCCGACGATTCCCAACTCGATCGGTCATCATGCCGAATGGCTCCTGGCGGCAAAGACCGGCAGCCCGACCACCTGTAACTTCGATTATTCCGGCGCGTTGAGCGAAGCGGTGCTTTTGGGCAATGTTTCCTACCGGACCGGCCAGCGGTTGGAGTGGGACACCAAGGAGCTCAAGTGCTCGAATTGTCCTGGGGCCGAGCAATTCCTGCGGCGCGAGTACCGGAAGGGCTGGGAGTTGTAGAAAGAAAACGGAATGAATTCCGTTCAACCGCTTGACAACCAGCCTGTTTATGGCAGAATGGCATCGTCGGGGGCAACCCCGATCACGGCCCCTTCAAGGTCCTGCCCCACCTTGTTGGGGCTTTTTATTTCAACGACCCGCAGCCTGTTTCAACGACCCGAACCTTATTTCAACCCGCACCGGCGCGGCCCGGCGGCTTGATGCAGAGCCCCAGCGCGGCGACGACCAGCCCGAAAACCAGCACGCCGCCCCAGATTTTCAACCACCGCCATCCTTCGGCCTCAAAATACAGAAAGTTGGCCATCGGGGCCAATTCTCCACGATCGTCGAGAGGGGTCTGGTACTTGTGCCACTCCCCCCAAAGCTCCTCCAACGTCAACTGATCGATCAATTCACGGTCGATGTCGCGGAAGTCCTTGACTACCTCCGGCTTTTCCCTCGGTGTCTTGGACCACGTGTACGCTCCACCAACCGACGCCGCGAAGACAATGACCAGGCCCAGGAAAATGACCCCCTGACGGGTCCCCCAAGTGGCGCTCGGCCGATCGGACTGCGCTGTGGGCGGTTCGGCCCGCTCGAGCGCCGCCAGACCGCGCATCGTTGGCACGGGCACTTCGGCCCCGCAGGAGCAGCGCGCGGTCAAACCGGCCTGGCCGCCGTCGACTTCGATTTTCTTGCCGCATGTGCAAGGTAATAGGTAAAGGCTTTTCATGGCCTTATTATGCTACCCTTCACCGAGCGGGCGAACAAGGCGCTTGCACTCGCGGCGTTCGGGAGCGAAAATGGTTTTTCGTGGCGCGGCCGTCTTGGCTGCAATGCGGCAGGCGAGACGGCTGCACCACAGGAACCGGATAAATTAGGCCAATTTCGACAAACGAAGGAGTCACCCATGACGAAGCCCGTTGCTCAGGCATTGATGATCGCCTCCCTGATCGGCACGCTGCTCCTCCCCGGCGCCACGCCCGCGGCTGCCGGCCCATTCCCCGACAAGAACCTGGAACTGGCGGTGCGCGCCGTGTTGATCGACAAGCGCGATCCCGCCACGGAACTGACCGACGAGGATTTGAAAAAGGTCTTCGTCCTGGAGGCCAGAGGGAAGGGGATCAAGGACCTGACGGGGCTGGAGAAATGCACCAACACGTTGCAGTTGAACCTGGCCAAGAACGAAATCGC
>DATLQY010000042.1:0-7450 GCA_035534975.1 Pirellulales bacterium | reverse complement strand
TGCGCTTGTCGTCGGGTTCATCGCCGTCGCTTCCGCCGTGACGTGCGTCGGCGCGGCGCTCAGCGTGCGCTTCGACAACGACCTTTTGGCATTGGCCGCGGTGGTGCCCGTCGTGGGCATCCTGGTGGCGACCCGAGTGTTCGGGCACGTCGAGATGCTGCTGCTGGCCAGTCGAGCGAAGGCGCTTGGCCGTTCGATGTTGCGGCCGGTCGTGCGGCAGGGCGACGACACGCTCGAGGCCTCGGTGCGTTTGCAGGGCAACCGCCCCTGGGACCAACTCTGGACCGCATTGGCCGAGTTCGCCGACAAGCTGAACTTGAACCGCATTCGCCTCGACGTGAGCCTGCCCTCCGCATGCGAGGATTTCCACGCCTCCTGGCAGCGGCCTACACGGTGCGACCCACACGAATTGTGGACCACCGAAATACCGCTCTTCGTCGGGGCCCAGGTCGTCGGCCGACTGGCCGTGGCTGGTCAGCACGAGGGCGGTTCGTCGTGCCAATACATCGAGCGGCTCATGGATCTCCTTGAACCGTTCGAATCGCAGTTGGTCGAGATGGCCACTACTCCGACCTTTGAGTTGCAACCTGCCGTGTTGGAACCCGTGGGAGCGGGGAATGGTGGGTAGTTATTGGTGAGTAGTGAGTAGTGAGTAGTGATTGGTACGGCCTACGGCCGTGGAGCCACCGGCCTCACCACTCACCACTCACCTCTCACCACTCACTCCTCACCAATGAGAATGACGATGTCGAACCGAATTCTGCTGCTGGCCGCTTTGATCGCCCTGTCTCAGTTCGGCGCGCAAGTCGCCGACTCGCACCTGGCGCTTTTACCGGCGATGGCGCCTGAGAACGATCTGGCCGATTTGCCTTTGACGCTCGGAGGCTGGAACGGCAGCGATGTTTCGTTGCCCAAAGAGGTGGCCGACCAGCTCGGCGACGCCGAAGCCTTCGTCAACCGCAGCTACCGCAACCAGCTTGGCGAATCGATCGAGGTGAATGTGGCGGCCTTCACGCGTTATGACTTGACCCCTCCTCATTTTTTGTTGGATTGCTATCACGGCAGCGGCTGGGAGCTGCAATCGACCCGCATGGTGCCTTTGGAGCGCAACGACGAAGATCAAGTGGCAGTGACGGTGTACAACTTCCAGCGCCGAGGCGAACATGCGATGGTCGCCTACTGGTTGCAAATCGGCGAAGAGATCGTTTTCGACCGCGACGGGGTGCGCCGCGTGCAGCTCGGAGCTCGCGCCCGGCACACACGAATGCCGCTCTTGAAAAAGGTGATGCTCCATACCCAGCTCGACACGGCCGAGCGAGCCGAGTTGCGGCTGATGAGCCTGGCCCGGCCGCTGTTCGACGCGGTCGATGCGTACAAATAGGTTAGTGGTGAGGGGTGGAGTGGTGAGTGGTGAGGGGTGGAGTGGTGAGGGGTGAGGGGTGAGGGGTGAGGGGTGAGGGGTGAGGGGTACAAGCGACAACCAACAACTGACAATTGACTGATGACAACGGACAACCAACAACTGACAACGGACCAATGACCAAGAACCACTCACCACTCACCACTCACCACTCACCAACTGATCTCGTTCTCGTGGCCGGCGGCGGCGGCTTCATCGGCGGACACCTCATCGCGGCCCTGCTGCGGCAGGGCCGAACGCGCGTGCGCGCGGTCGATATCAAACCGATTGACGATTGGTACCAGGTCTTTCCCCAGGTCGAGAACGTGACGGCCGATCTGAAGGACGCTTGGGCCTGCAAGAACGCCTGCCAGGACGCCGCCGACGTCTACAACCTGGCCGCCGACATGGGCGGCATGGGCTTTATCGAGAACAACAAGGCGCTCTGCATGCTCTCCGTGCTGATCAACACCCATTTGCTCATGGCCGCGAACGAGGCGGGCGTGGGTCGCTACTTCTACGCCAGTTCCGCCTGCGTCTACAACGCCGACAAGCAACGGTCGGCCAATGTCACGGCGCTCAAGGAGGAAGACGCCTATCCCGCTTTGGCCGAGGACGGCTACGGCTGGGAAAAGCTCTTTTCCGAGCGGATGTGCCGCCACTTCCGCGAAGATTTCGGCATCACGACGCGCGTGGCCCGCTTCCACAACGTCTATGGCCCGCTCGGCACCTGGGAAGGGGGCCGCGAAAAGGCGCCCGCCGCGATCTGCCGCAAGGTGATCGAAGCCCTGGCCAACGGCCGCGACGAAATCGAGATCTGGGGCGACGGGAACCAGACGCGGAGCTTCATGTACATCGACGACTGCACCGAGGGAATCGCGCGGATCGTGGAAAGCGTGATCGAGGAGCCGATCAATCTCGGCTCCAGCGAGTTGGTATCGATCAACGGCCTGGTCGACCTGGTCGAAGAGATCGCCGGTGTTCGCTTGCGCCGAAACTACAATCTGGCCGCTCCCAAGGGGGTAAACGGGCGCAACAGCGACAACACGAAGATCCGCGAGTACCTGGGCTGGGAACCATGTACACGGCTGCGCGACGGCATGGAGCGGACCTATGCTTGGATTTACGACGAGTACCGCGCCAAGTACGGTAACCGCGGAAATGGCGCCCGGCTCCGCCCCGCGGTGCGCGGCGTCTGGTGAGGAGGAGGCAGTGAGGTGAGTAAGTGAGTGATCGATGACCTCAACGTGTGCGTGGATGAACAGTATGGAGACGCGGCTCTCGTAGCAGAGTTGAAGCACGACGGCTACGCCTTGATTCGCAGGGTGAACGGGTACATTGGCTACCTCCGCAAGATCCGTCAGGGACAGGACGAAAACTCTTAAGTGAAAAGTGAGCGGTGACGGAAGGCCGCGCCAACCACTCACCACTCACCACTCACCACTCCACCCATGTCTCGCCTGCTCTACATCTGCGATTGGTTGCCGCCGGATTTCGGCGCCGTCGGCCAGTACAGCCTCGGTTTCGCGCGCCAGCGCGCGGCCGCCGGCGACGATGTGGTTTTGGCGGGGCTGTCGTCGACGGCCGATTCGATCGAAGTGGAGGATCTCGGCGACCATTCCGCCCCTCACCCCTCACCCCTCACCCCTCACCCCTCACCACTGCCCCCTCACCCCTCCTTCCCCGGACGCCTGACCATTCTGCGCTTCAAAGCGGATCTCTACGACCGCAGCAACCTGCGCCAACGCGCCTGGTGGACGGCGAAGCTCAACCTGCGATTGCTCTGGCGGCTGCGCAAACACCTGTGGCGCGCCGACGAAGTGGTCTTCACCGGCAGCCCCCCGTTCCTGCTGCACTTTCTGGCCCCCTTGAACCTGGTTTTGCGCAAGCGGCTCGTCTACCGCATCACCGACTTCCACCCGGAATGCATGATGGCTGGCATGCATGGCGTACCGTGGACGTTGGCGGCTTTTCACCGCCTGACGGTCGCCTGGCGCCGGACGATCGGCCGCTTCGAGGTGCTGGGCGAAGACCAGCGGCGGCGGCTCTTGGAAATCGGCATCCGCGCCGACCGCATCGAGCTGAAGCGCGACCCCTCGCCCGTCGCGATTCCTCCCGGCACCATGCCCCTTCAGCGGCCCGGGGAGCTGGCCGACTACGCGGTGCTCTTGTATTCGGGCAATTTCGGCATGGCCCACGACCACGAGACGTTCGTCGAGGGGTACCGTCTGCACCACCGCAACGGCACGGGTCGGACGGCCTTGTGGCTCAACGCCGTGGGAGCCAAGGCTGACCTGGTCGAGCGTCTGCTGCGCGAGTCGCGCTTGCCCGTGCATCGCGGGCGACCTGTGCCGCTCGAGGAACTCGACCGGCTCTTGGTGACACCCGACGCTCATCTGATTACACTACGCGATCCCTTCGTGGGGTACGTCATGCCCTCAAAGGTCTACGGCTGCATCGAGTCGGGCTGCGACATTCTTTACGTGGGCAGCACCGACTCCGACGTCCATCTCTTGTGCGGCGAACAATTGCCTCCGACGGCCTACCACCAGGTTCCCACCAGGCGGCCCGAACTGGTCGCCGCCGCATTGGAAGCGCTGGCCGACCGCGCGCTGGGCGCCATACCCGGAGCGCCCAGCCGCCAAAGCTGGCTCGCCGCGGCGTGGGGAAAGGCTGGTGAGTAAGTGAGGGGTGAGTGGTGCGGCCTACGCCGTGAAGCTGTCGGCTTCACCACTGCACAACTCACCACTAACCAAGTTTCGCTTTCTTCGGCTCCTCGCCCCGCCGCAATCCCGCCTGCATTGCCGAAGACCTCAGCGCGTGCTAACATTAAGTATGGTGAGAATGAAGCCCTGCTACAGCAAAGACGAATTCGCCGCCCGGGGCGACGCGATTTACGAGCGCGATGTCAGCCCGCACCTGACGGCCGATGACGTGCGCAAGTTCGTCGCCATCGACGTCGAATCGGGGGCGTATGAAATTGCGGACGACGAGTTGACGGCCGCCGATCAATTGCGAGCTCGAGCGCCTCAAGCGCAGGTCTGGCTGGTTCGCGCCGGTTCTCGCCACCTTCATCGCTTCGGCGGCCTGGAAATGCGTTCCAAGCCGTGATCACCGGCGCAGTCAAAGACCTCGAAGCACGGATCCGGCTGAAGGTTCGTGGACCGCGGGGAAGCGAAC
Organism: Pirellulales bacterium; assembly: GCA_035534975.1. Classification (GTDB taxonomy): domain Bacteria; phylum Planctomycetota; class Planctomycetia; order Pirellulales; family JAICIG01; genus DATKSN01. The sequence continues at coordinate 2,871 of DATLQY010000042.1, read as the reverse complement.
GGGAGATCGAAGCCGTCATCGACACGGGTTTTACCGGTTGGCTTACCTTGCCGCCCATGGTAGTCGCCTCGCTCGGGCTCCCATGGCACAGCTACGGTCGCGGCATATTGGCGGATCGCAGCGAAAGCACCTTCGATATTTACGATGCCGCGGTGGTTTGGGACCGTCGTGTGCGGCGTCTTCTGATCGAAGACGTAGACGCTGAACCTTTGATCGGAATGGCCCTGTTGGAGGGGTACGAATCTCCACGCCGAGATTTCCGACGGCGGAAAGGTCGAGATCCAACGACTGCCGCGTCCGTGACTGTTGCCTAACCTGCCGACTGCCGACTGTCTGAACACTGCACCCCGCACCCCCGGTACAGCCGGCACCACTCACCACTCCACCTACTCACTCCCGGTACAGCCGGCACCGCTCACCACTCCACCACTCACCTCCGGCGCAGCCGACCCCTATCAGGCCGGCGATTCGTATGGGATACTTCTTCACGGTCTGTCCCCTGTGAACCTGTCCCCTGTAACCTGTAACCTGTCCCCTCTAACCCGCCTACCCACGGGGACGGAGTGCGCAACGAGCCGAGGAAAGGGGTTATAGGGAACAGGAAACAGCACGACTCCCCTTGGCGATGAAGATTCCGCTGATCAAGCCGGACCTGCCCACGCTGGAAGAGGTCGAGGGGCCGTTGCGGGAGATCTTGTCCAACGGCAAGATCACGAACTTCGGCAAATACAACACCCTCTTCGAGGAGGAGAGCGGCCGTTATTTCGGGTGCCACGCCGCCAGCACGTCGTCGGGCACGATGGGGGCGGTGCTGGTGATGAAGGCCCTGGGCGTGGAAGCCGGCAAGAAGGTGATCGTGCCCAGTTTCACGTTCATGGCCTCCGTCCAGGCGATCCTCTATGCCGGCGCGGTGCCGGTCTTCGCCGAAGCACGCGACGACCTGACCCTGGATGTGGACGACCTCGACGCGTTGCTCGCCCAACACCATCCCGCCGTCGCCGCCGTCGTGCCTGTTCACATGTATGGCCTGCCGGTCCAGGTCGATGCGATCGAGCAGGTGGTCGCGAAGCACGCCGCCAGGCGGGGCGGGCCGATCCGGATGGTGTACGACGCGGCGCACGCCTTCGGCAGCGCCCTGGCCGACGGCCGCAAGTGCGGCGCGTTTGGTGACGCCGAGGTGTTCAGCCTCTCGGTGACGAAACTGTTGGTGAGCGTCGAAGGCGGCATGGTGACTAGCCGCGACCCCGACCTGATCTCCCGATTGAAGAAATACCGGAACTACGGGATCGTCGACAACTACGATGCCCACTTCCAAGGCATGAACGGCAAGATGAGCGAATTCCACGCCATCATCGGGCTGCACAACCTGCGGCGGATCGACCAGTTGCTCAAAACGCGCGCGGCAAAGGCCGAGCATTACGCTAGAGCGATACGTGGGCGGTGTCGTAGCCAGGTGCTCCTGGCGCCTCCCGGTGTGCGACACACCTACAAGGATTTTTCGGTATTGGTTCCGAACGAGTGGGCGGGAGAACGTCGCGACAGGGTCATGGCCGCGATGAAGGAGCGCGGCGTCGAAACGCGGGCCTATTTCTGCCCGCCCGTCCACGAGCAGACGTACTTCCGAAAATACGCCGACCGGCCGTTGCCGCGCACCGAGCGATTGGCCCGCCGGGTGATCACGCTGCCGTTCTACACCACCATCACGCACGACGAGATGGAGTACACCGCGACGGCGCTTGGCGAAGCCGAAAGGACGGTGGCATGAAGTTCCTCGTCACCGGCGGGGCCGGCTACCTGGGGTCGGTGCTGGTCCCCAAGCTGCTCGCGCGCGGCCACCAGGTGCGCGTGATCGACATCGGTTACTTCGGGCTGGGCCACCTGAAGGGACTCCAGCCGCAGGTCGAGCTGATTCGCGGCGATATGCGGCGGGTGAGGGGCGACCGCGCGTTTGCGCGCGACCTGCTCGCCGGTTGCGATGCCGTGGTCCACCTGGCCGCCATCTCGAACGACCCCTCGGCCGAGCTCCACCCGGAGCTCACCCATCAGGTCAACTTCGAAACCACGGCCGTGTTTGCGGAGGAGGCCAAGAACAAGCGGATGCGGTTTCTCTTCTCCTCCTCGTGCTCGGTGTACGGCGAGGCCGACGGGTTGCTCACCGAAGATGGGGCGGTCAACCCGATCACCGTCTATGCGGTGAGCAAGGTCAAGAGCGACCAGATGCTGGGCGACCTGGCCGACGCGAACTGGGCGCCGATCATCCTGCGAAATGGAACGTTGTTCGGGTACTCGCCTCGGATGCGGTTCGACCTGGTCGTCAACATCTTCAGCTTGTACTCCGTATTGAAGAACAAGATCACTGTGTTCGGCGACGGAATGCAGTGGCGCCCGTTCCTGCACGTCGGCGACTGCGCCCGCGCGTTCATCCATTTCGCGGAAAACCCTCCGGCGGCAGGGCAGCATGTGTTCAACATCTCGCACGAGAACATGCGGGTGGTCGATCTGATCGCCGTCTTCCAGGCCATCAACCCGCGGCTGGAAGCTGAATTCCTCCCCACCGAGAACCCTGACAATCGCGACTACGCGGTCGATAACCGCCGCATGGGCCAGGCCGGGTTCCAGCCGCTGACATCGGTCCGCGTGGGGGCCGAACAACTGGTCGACGCGATCGTGAGCGGGCTGATCCCGGACCCGGAATCGATTTACTACCGCAACGCGAAGTGGTTGAAGGAATTGAGCCGCTTCGACGAGCGCGAACACGCCGACGCCCTGAACCTGATGGAAACACTGTCCGGGATGCGTCCGCGTTAGTTCGAGATGGAACCCACGAATCCGATCGAGTTGCTGCTGTTCGCCGGAGGAGGGCACGCCGCC
>DATLQY010000041.1:0-5323 GCA_035534975.1 Pirellulales bacterium | reverse complement strand
TGGTTCAGTTCTTCGTCGATCAGCATCTCCAGGCACGCCGGGGCGCTATCGGGGGTGGCCACGCCGCCCACGGCAAGCGGCGTGGCGCAAACGCCGGGCGGCAGGAAGTCGGTCAGCAGCACCGACCCCGCCGCGTGCAATTGCGACTGCCTCAACAATTTTCGAAACGCGTCGATGACACGCGCCAACTCGATCGCATCGAGCTTGTCGGTCTCCAATTCCGCGAGCCGCGATTCGGCCGACGGTCGGTGCAGCACGTCAGGGGGTAAGTCGTGTAAGCGCACGAGCGGCCTGTCGGCGAGGATCTTTGCGCGCTCGATTGCGTTGATGAGCTGTCGGATGTTGCCGGGCCAGGGGTACGACTCCAGGGCACGAATCGCGGCCGGCTCGATCTGCCATTCGGGACCGAGAAACCTGGCGATCAGCAAGGGCATGTCACCGCTTCGGCAGCGCAGCGGCGGCAACTCCAGCGAGAGCACGTTGATGCGATAGTACAGGTCCTCGCGAAAATGGCCGGCCTTGACTTCCTCCGCCATGTTACGGTTCGTCGCCGCCAGGAGCCTGACGTCGACCCGCAACTCTTTGAGCGAGCCGATCCGGCGCATCGAACCATCTTCCAATACGCGTAGCAGCTTGGCCTGCAACGGGCCGGGCATTTCACCGATCTCGTCGATGAACAACGTGCCGCCGTCGGCGACTTCGAACAGGCCCGGCTTGGCGTTGACCGCGCCGGTGAACGAACCCTTCTCGTGCCCGAACAGTTCGCTTTCCAGCAGCGCTTCAGGCAGGGCCGCGCAATTGATCACGACCATCGGCCGCTCGGCGCGCGGACTGGCGCGGTGTAAAGCGCGCGCAACCAGCTCTATGCCCGTGCCGCTTTCACCTTGGATCAAGATTGCTTTGTCGGTCGGCCCAACCCGCTCGATCAGGTGAAATACCTCTTTCATGGCCGCCGAGCGGCCGATCAACTCCAAGTTCGGCCGGCTGCGTTCGAGCACGGCCTTGAGCTGCTGGTTCTCCTTGCGCAGTTGCCGCTGCGCGCAGGCACGTTGCACCACGACTTCCAGTTCGCCGAGCGGGAAGGGCTTGGTCAGGTAGTCGTGCGCCCCGCGTTTCATCGCGTCGACGGCCGTTTCGATCGATCCTTCGCCCGTCAACAACACGACCTCGCACTCCGCACCGGCGGCCTTCAGTTTGTCGAGCAATTCGACTCCCGAAAGGCCGGGCATCCGCAAATCCACGACGGCCACGTCGAATTGCCGCCTGGCCGTCAGCTCCAACCCTTCAATGCCGTCGGCGGCCTCCTGAACGCGATAGCCGCTTCGCAAAAAGCGACGCGCGACCGTGTCGCGGAATTCCGCGTCGTCGTCGACCAGCAGCAAGTCGATGTTTTTTGGCTCGGCCAGCATAGAACCCTTGCCGGTCTTGGGGGCCATGGCCATAAGTTACCCCGACCGCCAAGGAGCCGACAGTCGGGGAAGGGTGGACAGAACTTGTAGGCGAAACCCCGACACGCTGCACAGGCCTCGCCCAGCTTATGCTTCCACCCTACCAACTTGCCTCTGCGATGCCAGCGTCCTAGGCTGGTGCTTTTCATTCGAACTTAGGAGATTTGCAACATGCCGGAAAAGAACGCTCCGGTCGATTTGCGCGCCATCGCTCACCGGGCAATGCTCGATCGGGGGCTCGAACCCGACTTGCCACCGGCGGTGATTCAGCAATTGCGGGGGATCAAGGGACCGGCCCGCGACGCACAGCCATCGATTCGCGATCTCCGCCACCTCCTTTGGTGCTCGATCGACAACGATCACTCGATGGATCTGGACCAACTCACCGTGGCCGAGAAACTTCCCTCCGGCGAGGTCAAAGTCCTGGTGGCGATTGCCGACGTCGACGCGATCGTCAAAATCGCGTCGCCGATCGACCGCCATGCCGGGACCAACACCACCTCGGTCTACACGGCCGCCGCGATCTTCCCGATGCTGCCGGATCGGCTCTCCACCGATCTGACTTCGCTCGGCGAGGGGGAGGATCGGCTGGCATTGGTGATTGAGATGATGGTGGCTGCCGATGGAGCCATTCAAGATTCCGCCGTGTGCCGGGCTTTGGTCAAAAACCGCGCCAAGCTCGCGTACTCCAGCGTCGCGGCGTGGTTGGACGGTAAGGGCGAAATGCCCGAAAAGATCGCGAAGAATACCGGCTTGGACGAGCAACTGCGGATGCAGGATCAGATTGCTCAAGTCATGCGCACGGTTCGCTACCGCAACGGCGCGCTGGACCTCGAGATCATTGAGCCGGAAGTGGTGCTCAGTGACGGCCGGGTCGTCGACTTGCACCAGCCGAGGCAGAACCGCGCCCAGAAATTGATCGAAGACTTCATGATCGCGGCCAACGGGGTTTCCTCGCGGTTTCTTGAAAAGCATGGATGGCCGGCGCTGCGGCGTGTCGTTCGTTCTCCGCAGCGGTGGGATCGAATTCAAAAGGTGGCCGAAGGATTCGCCGAAGAGCTTCCCGTCGAACCCGATTCCCAGGCCCTGGCAGCATTCCTCACGCGGAGACACGTGGCGGACCCGTTGCGATTTCCTGACCTGTCGCTGACCATCATCAAATTGTTGGGTGCCGGCGAATACGTCGTACAACTCCCAGGACAAGATTCGCCCGGCCACTTCGGGTTGGCCGTCCGTGAGTACAGCCATTCCACGGCGCCGAACCGCAGGTTCCCCGATCTTGTGACCCAGCGGTTGCTGAAGACGGCCATGACCGCGGACAAGCTTCCGTACACGCCCGTCGAGCTCGCGTCGCTGGCGACGCATTGCACCAGGCAGGAAGATGCGGCCCGGAAAGTGGAGCGCCAGGTGCGGAAATCGGCCGCGGCGCAGTTCATGTCGGGTCGCATCGGGGAAACATTCGACGCGATTGTCACCGGCGCCTCCGAAAAAGGGACCTGGGTACGGGTGCTCAAGCCCCCGATCGAGGGCAAGCTGGAGGGTGGACAAACAGGAGTCGACGTCGGCGACCAAATCCGCGTGCGACTGGCCAGCCTGAACATCGAACGCGGATTCATCGATTTTGTTCGATCCGACAGAGCCGGTTGAACGGCTTCAAACCTTGGCGCCGTGCTTTTTTATCAAAGAAAGGGAAGGATCATGAGCAATACGCAACTGATCATCTTGATTGTCGTGTTGGTCATTCTGTTCGGCGGGGGTGGGCGGCTATTATTGGAGGCGCCGATGGTAGGGTGCGTCCTGTGCCACCTGAGACACGATTCGAACTCACCGGCTCGGACCCGGGCAAGCGCGGCTCGATCAGTAAGCGAATCTGTTCCTGAGCGTCCGCTAACGTCGCAACGACGATCGCAACACAGCCGATGCGCTCTCTTGCCTTGTTGAAGTCGCCTTGCGCGTTCCACAGTCCCGCGACCAGGTTCACTTCCGGAAGTCGACCGCGGAGGCGTTTGCAAAGGTAACGAGCATGCATCACCGCGGCGGGAGGTGTGGCGGAAAGGCAAATCACATCGGCGGTACTCTGATCGACAAGTTCGACCATCTCGCCGGCCAGAGACGTAACCGAGACGGTCCGTACAAGGCAACCCGCGGTCTCAAGTATTTGCGCGAGCATCATGGCGGCAATTTCATCCGCCTCGCTGCGAGCGGGCAGGCAAAGGATGCGAAGCCGTGACGAGCTGGTCCCATCAGCGCCTTGGGAATCGTCGTCTACTTCCGGCGCGCTCGGGGCGTCTTCTTTCGCCCGCATTTCCTGCAGGCGCTCACCACGGTCTTGAATCATCTCCTTCAGGCTTTCGATGATGAACTTGTGCTTGCCCTCGTTGATTTCGCCGAGCTGCCAATGTGTCTCGGCCAAAGCCAGTGCCGGGATCAGCACCGTATCGTAAACTTCGACGAGCGGCTGGTGCTCGAAATAATCCTCGAGCAATTCGGCGGCCTCTTCCTGATCTCCCGCCAGCAGACGCTGATAGATGCGCTTCTTGGGCTCGAAAACCGGCTCGTTACCCAGCAGAATGTCCAGAAACGAGAGTTGGGGAACATGCTTGCCGACGACCAGAACGCAGACGGTCATGGGGGTCGCCAACAGGAGACCTACAGGTCCCCACAACCACAACCAAAATACGGCCGCCACCAGGACCGCCACCGCCGACACGCCGGTGTGCTTGCCATAAAGCCAAGGCTCCAGGACGTTGGCGTTGAAGAGCTCCAACACCACGAACAGCCCAAGCGTCAGGCAGGGCGCTACCCATCCCGTCGAGATCGCCATCGACAGGCCAATCGGCATCGCGGCGGCAATCCACACGCCGATGTAGGGAATAAACCTCAAGGTGCTGGCCAGGATTCCCCACAGGGTTGCGTTGGGCACGCCGATCAGGTAGAGCCCGATGCCGACGGAAATGCCATACGCGATATTCACGAGAAACAGCATCGAGAGATAGCGGCTGACCCGCGCGCCGGCGTCTTCCAGCATCTGCGTGGTCACGGTCACGTGGCCTTTTCCAACCAGGTGGATGAAACGATCTCGCAAATCCTCTCGCCGGACGAGGAAGAACACCACGAGCACGATGACGATGCCGGCGGTTCCCAACAGCTCGAGCAGTGTCCCGAACATCCCACCAAAGACTTGCAGCGGGTTCGCCGGCGAGGAAAGAACGCGGACCGAGTAGGGGAGTTCGATCGTCCCCTTGGGCTCGTTGGCCTGTTCTGAAGGCGAGAGATCCTGGCCCAATCCCTGGGCTGTTCTTGTCACCTTGCCCAGCGCGGCGACCGCGTACTCGTTCACCGAGTTGAGCTTCGCCTCGATATTCCCCTGATATTCGGGGATTTTTGGGGCCAAACGGGTCATCTGAACGGCTGCCGTCCAGACCACGATCCCCAGTAGGGTGAAGCCCAGGATGGCCGTCGCCAACACCGCCGGGACCCGGCCCAGCCGCCGCCGCTCCAGCCAGTCGCACACCGGGCTCAACAAAAAGCTCAATAGCACCGCCAGAGTCAAGGGAACCAGCACCGCCTTGGCAAAGTACAGGGCCGCAATGACCACGGCGATCGACGCCAGCGTCAACATCCACGATGATTTGGCGATTTCGTCCGGGCGTGCCATAGGGTTCTTACCGGTGACTCCTCCCGACGACGCGGTCGCGCACCTCGCAAGTACCGCAAACCTTTTGTACGGATGCCTGCGCCATCTTTAATCGTCGTCGTAGTAGAACCCTTGGCGGAAGCCACCGCCACGATATAGCATCGCGTCGCCGAAAGCGCTGCGGCGGAGGCCGTAGCCGTAGGCAGGATAGCACACGCTTACCTGGGCTTCGCGCGGC